>JAZQPN010000222.1:0-6088 GCA_045628585.1 Bacteroidales bacterium
GCGCCCGCAGTTGCGAAGGGCGGCGGTCAGTTTCGGCTCGTCGGCAAGGCTGCGGAAACCTTCGACGGCTTGCTGATGTTCGGCCAAGGCTGCCTCAAACAGACCGTGTTTCCAGTACATGGCGCCGAGGTTGTCTTGCAGCTCGCTTCTCAGCATCACGACTTTTTCATCGGTTTGCGGCTTGCATTGCTGCAAGATGAGCAAAGCCTCGGTGAAATCTTCGGCGGCTTCTTCGGTGTTTTTCGCCTGCCGCGCCTCGCAGCCATTATTATATAAGGTGTTGGCCTTTTCGTAGCGTTTCTCAAAACCGTTGCACGAACTCAGCACCACCAAGGCTGCCAGCAGGAAAAATGGAAAAGTTTTGTTCGTTGTTCTCATAGTGATTGGATTTTCACATCACAAAATTACGCACAAAAAACATTTGTCAAGAGCAAATGACGGAACGTGGCGCATTTGTCCATGTTTTTATGAGTTGTCAATAATTCAAAATATTGAATATCAATATTATGAATTGGTTTCAAAACCTGTTTTAGTCCATGTTTTTCCTGAAAATGTCAAGATGAAAAACGGTATTTTTTTGTAAAAAATGCACAAAGTGAGTGCGATTTGGAGGGAATTTTGTTTGGAAAACAAATCTAACTTTAATCTTTGCACAATGTTCCGCCATGGCGGTAGAAAGTAAATGCGGAGTAAATTATGAGATTCCCGCCTTCGCGGGAAATGCTCTGCATTCGACGAAGTCAACGACGCTTCGCGTCAGCCAATCCATGTCAATTTATGCGCTGTTCCCTGACACCCTTCTTCAAGGGTGTGACGGTGTCGAAGGGCGCATTGAAAAATTCATCTGTAAAAATCCGAAAATCTGTAGTTCATTGAAAATCTGCGTCATCAGCGAAATCTGCGGTTCAAAAAAATCAAAATCCTTATTTCAAATTCTGAATCTTAACCTTCGGATAATTCTTTTCAAAATCCGCCATCTTACTGTTTTTCATGGCTTCAAATTTCCGAAAAGCCTCGCTTTCAGGGAAGAAAACCTTGTGTTGCAGCATCAGTTTGAGTTCCTGAGCTTGTTTCATGGCGGGCATTTCGCTTTCGGCGATGGCAAAGTCGGTGAAACGTTCCCAAATGTAACGCACGGCTTGTTCGGTAGGGTGAATCATGTCTTCTTTGTAGAAACGGTAGTCGCGCAATTCGTCCAAAAGGATTTCAAAGGCCGGAAAATAATGCGTGTTGCCAAAACGTTTGCAGATTTCATCGACAGCCAAAAGCAATGCAGCCTTGCTGATTTGGTTTTCGTGCAAGCCATCTTTCAAATGACGCAAAGGTGAAATGGTGAAAATGAATTGCTTATCTTTGTGTTTTTCAACGAGTTGTGATAATAATTCCGTTGATTGTTCCGCTGTGAGAAATTCCCGTTGAAAAAGTTGTGAAGGCAGTTTGTGGCAGTTTGAGACAATCAGGCCGCGTTGTTTGTGGCGGTAAATCCACGAAGTGCCCAGACTGATGACAATCCACTTGGCTTGCAGGAAATGCTGTCGGGCGGAGTTGAGGCTGCCGTTTACCGTTTCAAGCAGTCTTTCTGGCGAAGGATTCCAAAATTCAGTGTTGTGGCTGAAAGTGCAGAAAAACTCGCCGCCGACTTCAATCACATCATCTTTCGTGTAAACTTTTCCGCTTTCCAATCGCTCCACGGATTGACAAATGCTTGCCGGATTGAACAGCACGCCAAACGGATTGACCAAGGCATCAAAGCCCAAGCCTTTGCAAATGTTCCCGATTTCATCGGCAAAGCAAGAACCTAAAAAGAGCAGCCTATCGCCGTAGACGATACGCTGCTCAATAGGTTGTATTTTTACATCTGTGGAGAGATGCATTGTGTTTTATTTAGTTGACATAATAAAGCGCTCCACTTCAATGCCAGCCATAGCGCCAGTGCCAGCTGCGACGATGGCTTGACGATACACGCGGTCCTGGCAGTCGCCGCAAGCGAAAATGCCTTCCACATTGGTGGCAGTCGATTTCGGCTTGGTGATGAGGTAGCCTTCTTCGTCCATGTCGAGAATGCCTTTGAAGACGCTGGTGTTCGGAATGTGACCGATGGCCTCAAAGAAACCGTCCACATAAATGGTGCGCTCAGCTTTGGTGTCGCTGTCGAACAGGACTGCACCTTTCAGTTTCTTCATAAAGCCTTGCTGTTCACCGAAAAGTTCCTTGGTTTGGGTCTTCCAAAGCACTTCGATATTAGGCGTGTTCAGCACACGGTGTTGCATGGCTTTTGAAGCACGCAGCACATCGCGGCGTACGATGAGATACACTTTGTTGCAGAGTTTCGAGAGGTAAGTCGCATCTTCGCAAGCGGTATCGCCGCCGCCGACTACGGCCACATCTTTTCCTTTGTAGAAGAAGCCGTCGCAGGTAGCGCAAGCCGAAACGCCGCCGCCTTTGAATTCCTCTTCGGTAGGCAGGCCTAAATAACGTGCCGAAGCACCAGTGGCGACGATGATGGAATCGGCAAGAATTTCGCCATCGTATTCCGTCGTCACCTTGAAAGGTCTTTGCGAAGCATCGATGGCCGTGATTTCGCCCATGCGGATGTCGGCGCCGAAACGCTCGGCCTGCTGACGGATTTCATCCATCATATCAGGGCCTTTCACGCCTTGCGGATAACCCGGGAAGTTCTCGATTTCAGTGGTTTGCGTCAATTGACCACCAGGCTGGATGCCTTCGTAAACGACGGTTTTAATGTCGGCACGGCAAGTGTAAATGGCCGCCGTGTAGCCAGCAGGACCTGATCCTATGATTAAACATTCGATGTGTTCCATGAGTTTGTGTGTTTGATGTTTATTTGTTTAATTGTTGACTTTTAGACTTTTAGACATTTTGACTTTTAGATTTTTTCGATTTGTTGTAAGCACCTGATTCTTGAATCTTTAAATACTTAAATCTTTAAATCTTAAATCATCGTCATTTCGACAGGCTCAATGAGCTGTTTTCAAATTTATTGATGCAAACCTTGGTTTTGAAGCGAGAAATTCACTGCATCCGATTTGCAGGGCAAAAGTAGTAAATTTGCATGATAATAAACAACAGTCGTAAACAAAAGAAATGTTTTTTGAATATACAATTTGTTCTTTTTATAACCCAAACATTCAAAACCCATAAAACTTTTCTTTATCCGCCTCTGAATCTCGCGACCGCTCGATTCAAAACCAGCCTTTCGGCTTTTTCAACTTACATCCATTATGTTGGACCAAATGGAATGTTATTGCTTTCCCATACGCACATTTTTTCCATAAGCCACCCATTATTTTTGCCTCATTTATGATAATTTGTGTTTGAGTCTTCTTCGACAATTCCATTTTATCACTACTTTTGCAGCGGTAAAAATGTCAAAAAAACAAACAATATGGCTTTTAAGGATATACTCAGAAAAATCAACAACCGCTACGTTTACGTCACTCTGGCTTTTTTAATCATCATATTTTTCGTTGATCAATTCAATGTGTTCGAGCAAATCAGATTGCACCGCACTTTGAAAGACCAAGAGCAGCAGATAGAATACTACAAGCAGGAAATCACCAACAGTGAAAAACTGCTCGACGACCTGCAGCACGACTCCCTTGTCATGGAAAAGACTGCCCGCGAAAACTACATGATGAAACGCGACAACGAAGTGATTTATCTGATTGAAGGCGAATCGGACAAATAAAATGGCGAAACGGTTATCCATAACAAGATGCGCACTGTTGCTGCTCCTGACCATCATCGCTGAATGGTGTTTCGCACAGGACTACCACATCAAGGGAAGGATTACCGACGAAAAGAACCGCCAGCCTCTGGCATTCGTCAACGTGGTCGTCAACGGCGGCACGGCCGGCGGCATGAGCGACATTGACGGAAAATACGACATCAGCTGCAAAGAACCTGTTGCCAGCATCAGGTTTTCCTACATCGGCTACCAGACCTACGAAACCGCCGTCAATCAGGGCAACGGGAAAATAAACGTGGCCCTGACCCCCATCAGTTTCGAACTGAATGAAGTCACCGTCGACGCTGGCGAAAACCCCGCTCACCGCATCATCGACAGCGTGATGGCGCACCGCCGCGAAAACAATCCCGACAACCTGAAGGCCTACACCTACTCGATGTACGACAAAATGGCCATCACCATCGACAGCACCGCATTAGGCCGGCAACGCAGCGACAGCACTTTCGAAATCGACGACGTCAGCGGCCTGTTCAGCAAAATCCTCGACCGCAACGACCTCATGGTAATGGAAACCTCGTCCGACATGTTTTTCATGGCTCCCGACCACAAGCAGCAAAACGTGACCGGCACCAAAATCGCCGGCATGAAAGACCCGACGTTTTTCTACCTCGTCAGCGAATTGCAAAGCATCAGTTTCTATGATGAGGAAGTGAACATCATGGGCACAAAATACGTCAATCCGCTCAGCAAAGGCAGCAAGAGCCGCTATTTCTTCAACATCGAATCGGTAGCGCCCATCGGCAACGGCGACTCGCTCTACACCGTTAGTTTCCATCCCTACAAAGGCAGCAGTTTCAAGGGATTGGTCGGCAGCCTCAGCATCAATTCCGACGGCTGGGCCGTGCAAAGCGTGAAGGCCTCGCCTGACGAAAAAGGCGGAATGTTCACCGTCAACA
Source organism: Bacteroidales bacterium (assembly GCA_045628585.1). Classification (GTDB taxonomy): domain Bacteria; phylum Bacteroidota; class Bacteroidia; order Bacteroidales; family F082; genus Limimorpha. Next base: position 4,666 of record JAZQPN010000222.1, read on the forward strand.
TACAGCAGCTTTATGAAAAAACCGACGGGCAGTGGTTTCCAAAACAACTCAACACCAACCTCGTGTTTCCGTCAATCGGCGTGCCCTGCGAAAACGGTTTACTGCCTATGGCCGCCATCGGCAAGAGTTATTTGACCGACATTCGCATCAATCCCGAACTGGACAAAAAGATGTTTTCTGAATTAGCCGTCGAAGTCGACCCCGATGCCGCCTACCGCAACGAAGACTTCTGGGCTTCGCACCGCATCGACTCGCTGAACCAGCGCACCTTGGCCACCTACGCTTTCATGGATTCGCTCACACGCGGCAATGACATCTTCGACCGGCTTCTCGGCATGACCACCGAAATCATGGACAACAGCGCCATCCCGATGGGTGTGATTAATCTCGACATCGACAAGACCTTGCGCTATTCCGTCTACCGTGGCTTCCGTTTCGGTCTGGGCTTCTCGACCAACGACCGCTTTTCGCGGGTGTTCAGCCTCAACGCAAACGGCGGCTACTGGACCAAAATGAAACGCTGGGATTATGGTGGCGGCATCAATTTCAACCTGTATCGCCGCAAACAGACAAAACTGTCGTTTTCAGTTTTCAACAATTCCGACGTGCTTGGCGAGTTCAACAACCTGCAGGACGGCTATTCCATTCTTTCGCAAAGAGACTACAAATTTGAATATTTCGAGAATATCTACGTCTGGAAAAACGGTTTCAATGCCGAACTTTCCTCGCGTTTCGGCCGCTATTTCAAGGGTTTCGCCAAATTTGAAATCGCACACAAGCAATATTTGGAGAATTTCTTCATCGCCAACAATCATGAGAATCATCCGCGCGAAAACAATTTTGCCATTGCCGAACTGCGCCTGCGCTACCAATACAACGAAAAATTCATCAGCACACCCAAAGGCCTGCAGTCGCTTGGAAGCACCTGCCCGATGTTTTGGTTCGCCTACCAGCACTCTTTCAAGGACATTTTGGGAAGTTCCTACGAATACGACCGTTTCAAGTTTCAAGTCGAGAAGCATTTCTATTCGCGTTATTTAGGCGTCTCCAACATACTTTTCCAGGTGGGCTACGTCACCAAAGGCGCACCTGTGGAAGAGACTTTTGACATCTTGGCAACTTACAGCAAAACAGGCCTCTATGCCCCCGAAAGCTTCAGCACCATGCGTCCCGAAGAGTTCTTCTGCGACCGTTTTGTAGCGCTTTTCCTCAGCCACAATTTCAGCGGCATGCTCTGGCAACCCGACACGCCATGGTGCCAGCCCGAGCTGACACTCGTCACCAACATAGGCTGGGGCACGATGAAACGCGACGACATGGCCGATTACAGTTTCCAAACCATGGAAAAAGGTTATTTCGAGAGCGGCATCGTTGTCGAAGGCCTGCTGACCATGCCAATGATGAAGTTGGGCGGCGGTGTCTT
>JAZQPN010000223.1:0-1634 GCA_045628585.1 Bacteroidales bacterium
TGGTCGGAGCCAAAAGACATCACGCATTTCATTCATGGCGATGACTGCCACGACGCCGTGCGCAAAAAATGGTTAGGCGGGTTCTTCGCTTCGGGCAACGGCCTGCTGACCCGTTCGGGGCGCATCATGTTTGTCGCCGCCATGCGCGAAGGCGAGGCCTACAGCTTAAACAATTATCTTTTCTACAGCGACGACCAAGGCGCAACCTGGCACATTTCAGGCCGCGCTTCGGTGGGCGGCGACGAAGCCAAAGTGGTTGAACTTGCCGACGGCAGCATCTTGATGAGCATCCGCCACGGCGAAAAACGCTGGAACAATATCTCAAAAGATGGCGGCCTTACTTGGCAAGCCGAGGTATCAGTTTGGGACGACCTAAAGGCTCCTGCCTGCAATGGCGACATTATCCGCTATCCATTTGAAACACATGGAAATAAAATTGGATTGCTTTTACAGTCCTTGCCATACGGCGACAGCCGGAAAGATGTGCGCGTATATGTCAGTTACGACGAGGGAAAAACATGGCCTTGGGCTTCGAGCCGCTGCCTTGTGCCCTACTCTTCGGCCTATTCTTCGCTTTGCGTCCTGAAGGATGGCACCATCGGACTTTACGTGGAGGAAGGCGATGCGAACAACTACGAAATGGTGTTCTACAATTTCAGTCTGGAATGGCTGAAGGCAGGAGAAAAACGGTAATACAAACAACAAATAGCAGTTATGAAGAAAACGGCTTTTATATTTCTAAGCCTGCTTTTATTGTTCACCCAATGCTGCCGCATCGTCAACATCGTCGGAGTGAGGACTCATTTCGAAAGGGATTTGAGTGAAGCGGAAAAGCAGAAAGTGGTTTGGACAACGGAAGACAAATCGATTTGCGACCTTGAGAACGACAGCCTTGTGTATGCGGTTAGCGGAGAACAACTGAAAAACTGCATCACGCAATACGACAAGGTGCTTGTCTATTACTGGGATCCGCATTGTTCGGCTGATGCTTGCCATCCTTTGAGTGCGATGCAGTATTTTTGCGATGAAAAAGACATAGAGTTTTTTGTAATCGTGGAGTACTTTTGGGATTGCTTTTCACAAATCGGGAGCCTGAAATCACATCCTATGCTTGTCGCCAATGAACGCCATTATGGAACCGACAAATGCCGCAAATTGGATGAACTGTTTTTCACCGACCTCATCGGAAAGGAAAACTACGAGAAAAACAAGGAAATCAGCTGGTATCGGTATGCCTATTTCGAGCATGGCGATTTCGTGAAGTTTGTGAACGACCCTTTTGAGGAGTTTTGAAATTCCATCAATATCATTCGCATTTCCAACAAATTATCTGCGCAATGTGCGCAACTAACGGCTTTTTATAAGAAATAAGGTTTTCATCCAATCGAAAATCTCATTTTCTTCTTTGCTATTTCCCACGAAAAGCATACCTTTGCACCCAAATTGATTTAATAGAATCAAACAAAAGAATTCATCATTTAAATACATTACACAATGGCAGAAAAAAAATTCATGACTTGTGACGGTAACTGCGCTGCTGCGCACGTCGCATACATGTTTAGCGAAGTCGCCGCCATCTATCCTATCACTCCTTCATCACCAATGGCTGAGTACATTGACGAATGGAGCGCAGG
>JAZQPN010000224.1:0-2364 GCA_045628585.1 Bacteroidales bacterium
CACCTTGTTCATTAATCATCTTGCGCAGTTTCTTGATTTTTTCGTAGGTGCGCTCGATGAATTGCTGTCCGCCAAAACCAGGGTTGACCGACATGAGCAGCACCACATCCAAATCGGCAAGGATGTCTTCCAAAACGGAAACAGGTGTGTGAGGATTAAGCACAACGCCGGCTTTAACGCCCAGACTTTTAATCTGTTGCACAGCGCGGTGAATGTGCGTGCAAGCCTCATAATGGAAAGTGATGATGTCGGCACCGGCTTTTGCAAATGCTTCAAAGTAATGCTCTGGGTTGACAATCATCAGGTGAACATCCAAAGGCTTGGTTGCTTGTTTCTTAATAGCTTGAATTACAGGGATTCCAAAAGAGATGTTCGGCACGAAAACACCGTCCATCACATCGCAATGAAACCAGTCGGCTTCGCTGCTGTTGACCATTTCGACATCTTTTCCCAGATTCAGGAAATCAGCCGAAAGAAGGGAAGGGGCAATCATTTTTTGCATGACAAAATAATTTGCTACAAAGGTAAGCAAAAAATGATTGCCTCGGTAAAAAACTTATTTGAATCCCATAGGCTGGCGTTTCGGGGCGTCCTTTTGGAGTTTTTCTTGCTCGCAGAGCTGACGGAGTTGTTCAAGACTTGGTGCCGAACCACTGATGAGTTGGTCGATGATGGTCTTGCGCGAGATGTTCTCGATTTGACCGCCGCTGAGGTCGTAATCGGTTGCCAAAGTCATGGCAGTCTGCTCGTCAAGTTCTGGAATGACTGATTTCCAGATGGCAGTCTTGGCTTCGACACTCGGCTGATGGAACTCGAGTTTGTAGAGGAAACGGCGTTCAAAGGCTGTGTCGAGGTTGCCTTGAAGGTTGGTTGTGGCAATCAGAATGCCGTCGAAACGTTCCATTTCGTCGAGAAGGATGTTCTGAATGGCGTTTTCAGTCTTCGAGGTGTTTGAGTTTCCGCTGTTTGAGCGGGTTGAGAAAATGGCATCGGCTTCGTTGAAAAGCAGAATTGGTTTCAACGTTTCGCCTTTTGCCATGGCTGCGTAATCGGCGAAAATCTTCTTCACGTTCTTTTCTGTGTTGCCGTACCATTGGTCGCGGATGTTGGAAATGTCAACTTTCATGACCTTGCGGTTGGTGGCTTTGGCAATTTGAAGCACGGTTTCGGTTTTACCGGTGCCAGGCGTGCCGTAGAAAAGGCAGCAGAATCCCGTGCGCATCTTGCGTTCTTTCAAGTTCTTGACGACTTGGTTGAACTGTGTTTCGCTGAGCAGTTTTTTCACGGTGTCGATGCCTTTTTGGTCATCGGCGCCGTAATACATTTCTTTGGCGTTGATGTCGGCAGGGAGTATGGTTATGCTTTGCCTTTCGTCGTCATTGTTGTTGTCGTCCGAAAACGGATTGCCGAATAAGTCATCGTCATCGTCCTCGTTGATGGACGTGTTGGAGGTGTATTCCGAAAGGAACTCGCCGACGGCTTTGCCGGTAAGTTGGTAGCGGCCTTTGTCTTTGCCTTTTTCGATGCGTTCGATGTAACCTTTCTTAATCAAGACGCAAGTCCCTGATTGGAATGATTTCGTGATGCCCGACATTTCGTCGTCGAAAATGTTTCTGAGCCAGTGCAGACACAGATTGTTTTCTTTGAGGGCGATTTTTCGGGAAAGGAAAACAGTCAAGGTGAGAAGATTCAAATCGTTGAGTCTCAATTTTTTCATGTTTTTGACAATGGACAATTGCTTGTTGCCGTCGACGAGTCCTTTCACCTTTTTAAAAAGGATGTTCTTGCTGCTGCGGCCTTCATGCTTGTCGGCAAAGGCCTGATTGAGGGCGTTCATGAAAGAAATATTGTCAAGGCCCTCGAGTGTGTCTTTTTTCAGGCCACGGTTGTTGCTGAAAGCTTCCTGGGCTTCGTCGGTGAGGGTGAAAATATTGCCTCTTCTTAGGTTCTCGATGTAGCCTGCCATGGTAAGGGCTTCGATGTCGGTCAGGAAACGGATGATGTCCGAAGCCTTGCAGCCGAAAAACTCCTTGAGGTCGTTTTTGCTTTGGTGCGAGAAAGCGTTGTCAAAGAATGGGCAGAGCATTACTGCCTGGCAAGGCGTGAGGTTGAGTGATGTGGCCAGCGACTGAATCAGTGCGGTGTTTTCGATGAAGAGCTCCGGTTTGAGTTGTGAGTTGCGAACCTTTTCGGTGAGGTTTTCCAAACGGTCGATGATGGTCATTCCGTTGAATTCGTTGGTGCTGAGGGTGTTGTTGACGGTGTTTTCTTTAGCTTTCATTGCCTGAATCTTTTTATTGTTTGTTAATTGGATGAGTTTTGTGTGCCAGCCGTGGTTGGCGGCTGGCATGGTTTCATAAACGC
>JAZQPN010000225.1:0-6577 GCA_045628585.1 Bacteroidales bacterium
GTCTTTGGCAGCGTAAGCCATCATGTCGCCCAAACCTCCTGTTATCCATGTTTTGCCGTTTTCGTCGGTGTTTTTCGTGACGACGGTGCAAAATTCGGCATAGTTGTAAATCTTGAACTCAACCGGAATATTCGGCACGACTTGACCATCCTTGTCTTTCACCGTGATGGTAGCTTTCGCAGTTTCGGCATAGTTGTCAACCACATTGATTTCGGTGTGGTTTTCAGTGCGTTCGATTACTTCTTCCGGACCGTAATAGCGGCCAAAGACGCGGGTGTGGAGCAACAAGGCGCGCGAAGCAGGCTCGTTGAACCAGCCCAAGTCGAGGACGGGTTCAGGCTCGCAGGCACCGAGGAAATGCCAGTTGCCATCGACCCAGGCTTCCACCCAGGCGTGGTTGTCGTCGCAATGCGCCCAGCGTGGCGTATAGACTTGTCGAGCAGGAATGCAAACTGTGCGCAAGGCCGCCACCAAAAGCGTGGATTCTTCGCCGCAACGTCCCCACGAAGTTTTTACGGTTGCCATGGGCGAGCTGGTGCGCACATCGCTGCCTTTGTAGTTGGCTTTTTCGTGGCACCAATGGTTTACTTCGAGAATGGCATCATAGAGACTGAGGTTTTGCACGCGGGCTTTCAATTCCTCGTAATAGGTGGCGCGGAAATCGTCGAGGTTTTCGTTGTTGGTGCGCACAGGCAGCACGAAATGATTAAACTCGCGTTCGGGAATGTCGTTTCCCCAAGACATTTCTTCTTTTGCCTTGAAAGAAAGGTTAATGTTCTCTTTGTAATAATCGCCAGAGTAGTCAGTGATGTCGCCGAGTGGCATATAGGCATAAAGGAATTGCAAGGCTTCGCGCTCTTTTAAAGTCAGTTCGGTGTCGAAAATGCTGAACAGGTCGCCTTCGGGCAGTTGCTGCATCTTGGCTTTCAGATCGCTTTCAACATCGTTGCGTTGCTGTGCATCGCTGATGAAATGGGTTTCCTTTTGTGTGCAGGATGCGAAAATTAGCAGAAACGAGAGTGAAAAAATAGTCGAGATTTTAATGATGGTATTCATGATGTTTTAATTTGTTGTAAATCTTATGTTTAAATATACGTTGTGCAGCTTTTCAAGATTATTAAAGCAGCGAATTTACAACTTTTCAAGATTATTGCAAGCCTTATTTTACAACTTTTCAAGATTATTGGCAATAAAACAGACAAAAAAGAAAAGGCCACACTGAAAATGTAGCCTTTATCTTTTAATATGGGTAAGGTTCACCAATCACCATTCACCAATCATCAATCCCCCCATCACCTTATCTATACATCACCTCTTTCCGGTCAGGGCCGTAAGAGACAAATGTGATTGGCACGCCAATGTAATCTTCGACGAATTTGATGTAATCTTCCAGTTTCTGCGGAATCGTGTCGGTGATTTTCTGGTTCCAGCCTGGCAATTCGGTGTAGACAGGTTCCATGGTCTCGGTGCAGGCGGCAAATGGAAGATGCTTGGTTTCCTTGCCGTTGTAACGGTATGCCGTGGCCACTTTGATGGTCTCGAATTCATCCATCACATCCGATTTCATCATCATCAGGTCGGTGACACCGCTGAGCATGACAGCATATTTCAGGGCAGGCAGGTCGAGCCAGCCGCAACGGCGTGGACGTCCTGTAGTGGCGCCGAATTCGCCGCCGTTCTGGCGGAGTGTGTCGCCTGTGGCATCGAACAGTTCGGTCGGGAAGGGACCTGTGCCTACGCGTGTGCAGTAAGCCTTGAAGATGCCAAACACCTTGCCGATGCGGTTAGGGGCAATGCCCAAGCCGGAGCAAACGCCCGCGGCAATGACATTCGACGATGTGACAAAAGGATAGCTGCCAAAATCCACATCAAGCATAGAGCCTTGTGCGCCTTCGGCCAAGATTTTCTTGTCGTTGTCGAGGGCTTCGTTGAGGTAATATTCGCTGTCGATGAACTCGTATTGCTTCATGTATTCAACGCCTTCGAACCACAGCTTTTCGTATTCTTCAAAACTGACGCCATCCAATTGGAAACCGTTCATGTCGAAACCTAAGGCTGCAATCTGCTGAAGATGCGCTGCTTTCAGATTTTCATAACGTGCCTTGAATTCCGTTGAACTGATGTCGCCTACGCGCAAGCCTTTTCTGGCGGTCTTGTCGGTGTAGGTCGGACCAATGCCTTTCAAGGTGGAACCTATTTTCATTTTGCCCAATGCCTTTTCGTTGGCGGCATCCAACGCGCGATGGGTAGGCAGAATCAAGTGGGCGCGGTTGGAAATCTTCAGCGTGTCCTTCAAGTTGAATCCGGCTTCGCGCAGACCTTCGATTTCACCTTTTAATATATGAGGCTCAATGATGACACCGTTGCCGATGACATTGATGCAGCCTGGGGTGAGCACGCCCGACGGAATGTTGTGCAAAACGAATTTCTTGCCTTCAAACTTGATGGTGTGACCTGCATTAGGTCCGCCTTGGAAACGTGCTACAATATCATACTTTGGCGTCAAGGCATCAACTACCTTGCCCTTGCCTTCGTCTCCCCATTGCAAACCGAGGAGTATGTCTATTTTGTTCATATCGTGTGTGTTGTATTATTCAAAACTTTTTCTGTTGCGAGAGGTGTCGTTCGCAAGCTCACTTTGCCCTTCGCTGTATTAAACTGCCCTTTCAGGGCGGAACGTACTCTTTTTTTCGCAAAGGGTGCTGCTCGCTGCGCTCGCTTTGCCCTTCGCTTGACTAAGCTGCCCTTTCAGGGCGAACACGTGCCAAAATCCTTCTCCATCTCTTTTTTCATCTAGATTCTTTCCTCCTAACTCCTAATTCCTCACCCCTTTTTCTTGTGTCCGTAGAAAATCAACGAATGTTGCGTGATTTCCACCCCCAGCTGTTCTTCTATGGCTTTCTGGATTTCCAACAGGCGCGGGTCGCAGAATTCGAGGACTTCTTCCGTCTCCAAATCGACGAAATGGTCATGCTGGCGGAATTTGTAGGATTTCTCGTACTGTGAGCAGTTGTGCCCAAACTGATGCTTGATGACCAAACCGCAATCGAGCAGCAAGTCAATTGTATTATATAAGGTGGCGCGACTGACGCGGTACTTGTTGTCTTTCATCCGGTTGTAAAGCATTTCTATCCCGAAATGGCCTTTAATGGAATAGATTTCTTTCAGGATGGCGAAACGTTCCGGCGTTTTCCGCAGCTGCTTTTCCTGCAAATAGTCAGTAAAAAGCTTCCTGACTGTCAAAAGGGTGTTGTCTGTCGATTCTTTCATTTCATCAATGATGTTTCGGCAAAAATAAGAAAAAAATCGTTTGTTTTGTTTTATCCTTGCAACAATATGTTTTTTCTGCAAAAATTGCTGCCGGCTATTGGCGGCTAAAAGCTAATAGCCAACAGCCAACAGCCGGAAGCATTTTAATTATTGATGCGTATGACGTTCTGAATGCCCTTCATCTTGCTGAGTCTTTCGATGAGTGCATCAAGTTCCTTCGTGTTGTGAACGTAGATCGAAATGGTGGCTTCCACAAGTTCCTGTTTCGACTCCATTTGAAGCGAATGTAGGTTGAGTTTCATCTCGTTTGAGAACAAATCGGTCATTCTGTTCAGCAGTCCGACTTGATCGACGGCGGTGAATTTCAGTGCGGCCAGAAATGCAATCTCGCTTTTCGGCTGCCATTTTGCCTTTACAATGTAGCTGCCGTAACGCGACGACATTTCAATGGCTTTCGGGCAGTTGCTGCGGTGAATGTAAAGCGGTTCGCCAGGAAAATTGAAGGCTACAACGTCATCGCCAGGAATTGGATTGCAGCATGTGGCGACTTGAAAATCAAATTCTCCCGATGATTTTAATGTCGGTTTTTCGTCTTTCGATTTGCTTGAATTGCCCCAGATGCCAAAGGTTATTGTGTTGAGGAAACTGCTGTTGCCTGATTGTGGTTTCAGTACGCTGCGTATACTTTGCTCGTTGATTTTTCCAGTGGCGACAAAATAAGTGAAATCGACGGAACTGGTGAGGCCTTCTGCTTCCATGATTTTGGTGCGGTTGCTTTTCGATGGCTCTTCACCTATTTTTTTCATGATTTCGTTGAAGGTGATTTCGCCTTCGTCGCGGAAGGATTTTCGGTATTCCTTGATGCCGTTCTTCAGTTTCGATTTGGCGTAGGCCGTAACCAGATACTCGAACCATTTTTCCTGAGGGTGCTGGGCTTCTGAAGTGATGATTTCCACTTGGTCGCCGGTGCGCAAAGGCTGGTTGAGTTGCGATAATTTGCTGTTAACGTTGGCAGCAATGCAGTGGTCGCCGATTTCGGAGTGGATGTAGTAGGCAAAGTCGAGCACGGTGGCGCCGCGTGGCATCGAAATCATTTTGCCGTGGGGGGTGAAGACGAAAATCTCCTTGGCAAAAAGGTCGAGCTTGAAATTGTCGACAAACTCAATGGCGTTGCTGCCGCTGTTGCCGATGAGGTCTTGCGCCTTTTTCAGCCATTCGTCGAAACCGCTTTCGGTCTGCTCATCGGTCTTGTATTTCCAATAGGCGGCGAAGCCTTTTTCGGCCAGTTCCTCCATGCGCTTGCTGCGTATCTGCACATCGACCCAGGTGCCGTTCTGACCCATCACTACCGAATGTAGCGATTCGTATCCGTTGATTTTCGGAATGGAAATGTAATCCTTGAGCATGGCCGTGTTGGGCCGGTAGATGCTGGTCAGCACGGCATAAATGCGCCAACATTCCATTTTTTCCATTTCCTGCGGGCAGTCGGCGATGATGCGCACGAGGAATGTGCCGTAAAGGTCTTCGAAAGGCAGTTCCTTCTTGCGGATGCGCTGGCACACCGAGTTGACCGAGCGTTCGATGATTCTGATTCTCGCCTTGATGCCGAATTTTTTCAGGGCCTCGTCAATTGGAGCGGCAAAGGCTTTCAGTTCTTTGGTGCGTTGCTCGCGCACTTCGTCCATGCGCTTGCTGATGCTGTAGTAAAGAGTCGGGTCGGTGTATTTCAGCGCCAAGTCTTCAAGTTCAATCTTGATGGCGTGAAGTCCTAAACGATAGGCGAGGGGAGCGTAAAGATAGACCGTCTCGGAAGCAATCTTCAGCTGCTTGTGCGGCGGCATCGAGTCGAGGGTGCGCATATTGTGCAGACGGTCGGCTAATTTGATGAGCACCACGCGGATGTCGTAGGAAAGCGAACTGATGGTGCGCTTAAAGTTCTCGGCCTGAACGCTTTCCATTTCGTCGCTTTGGTCAAGCTTGGTAAGTCCGTCGACGACGCGCGCCACTTTATCGCCGAACATTTCGGTAATGTCTTCGTTGGTGTATTCGGTGTCTTCCACCACATCGTGGAGCAACGCACTTATAATAGAGGTGCGGCCCAAGCCGATGTCTTGTGCGGCAATGGTGGCCACAGCGATAGGGTGGTAGATGTAAGGTTCGCCTGAACGGCGGCGTTGGTTTTTGTGAGCTTCGGCGGCAAAATAGAAAGCCTTGTTGACCATCTCGAGGTCTTGGGCTTCCTTACGGGTCTGCCACGCGTCGAGCAAAAGCTGGTGCCGTCGCTCAATTTCCTCTTTTTCCTCCTGTGAGTAAATGTCAGGTAACATGTCCATGAAGTTTTAGACTGCAAAAGTAGATATATTATTTTTGTCTGAAACAATCACAAATGTGATTTTTTCATTTAATCGCTCTTTTTTTCTTATTTTTGCGCCCAAATGAAAAACATACGCAATTTCTGTATCATAGCTCACATCGACCACGGCAAATCGACCTTGGCCGACCGCTTGCTTGAGCTTACCCACACGCTGAGTGACAAGGAGCTTGTCAATCAGGTGCTTGACGACATGGATCTGGAACGCGAACGCGGCATCACCATCAAGAGCCACGCCATCCAGATGAAATATAACCGCGACGGACAGGAGTATATTCTCAACCTGATTGATACTCCCGGTCACGTCGATTTTTCCTACGAGGTGTCACGCTCCATTGCAGCTTGCGAAGGCGCATTGCTCGTGGTGGATGCAACGCAAGGCATTCAGGCCCAGACAATTTCGAATCTGTATCTGGCTTTGGAACACGACCTTGAAATCATTCCCGTGATGAACAAAATCGACATGGACAGTGCCATGATTGATGTCGTGGAAGACCAAATGGTGGATATGCTGGGCTGCAAGCCTGAGGAAATCCTGAAGGTGAGTGCCCGCACGGGTGAAGGCGTTCCGGCTGTCTTGGATGCCATCGTCGACCGTATTCCGGCTCCCGTTGGCGACCCCGATGCGCCGCTTCAAGCCTTGATTTTCGACTCGGTTTTCAATTCGTTCCGTGGCATCATCGCCTATTTCCGCGTGATGAACGGCACCATGCGCACCAACGATTTGGTGAAATTCTTCGCTACGGGCAAGGAATACAATGCCGATGAAATCGGTGTGCTGCAACTGAAACAGGTCCCGAGAGACTATATCTCAGCAGGCGATGTCGGCTACATTATTTCGGGCATCAAGACATCGAAGGAAGTCAAGGTGGGCGATACCATCACGCACGTCGAAAGGCCTTGCGCTGAACCGGTTGCAGGTTTCGAGAACGTGAA
>JAZQPN010000226.1:0-2200 GCA_045628585.1 Bacteroidales bacterium
TTCATTTCGCTGCAAAACTACACATAAACATTTAATTGTCAATAGTTTACTGCTATCCAATGTAGATACAGAAACTGTATCCGATTTGGATAATTGGATGAAATGGATGGAGAAAAATGGCGTTTTTGGAGGGTGGAAAAAGGCTGTAGTCCAATGAAGCGTTAAAATAGATCTCCTTTTGCTAGGCTTAAAAAAACAATTAAACTTGCAACACCGTTTTAGGCCATAGTCGTATATTCCAGGAACTCCGAAATTGGAAAATCACATTTGAAAATGCGAAAAATTTGCAAAAAGTCGCAGTTGGAAATGTTATTTTTATGTACTTTTGCATGCAAAATAGAAACGAAACAATATGGAACAGAACACCATCCAGCCGCTGATCGATGCCTATCGCATGAAATTGGCACACACGAGTTTAAGATTCAAAAGATACCTTTATGCCCAAATCAATTGGGATGTGCGGCTTATCGGAATCAAAGGTGCACGCGGTGTTGGCAAGACCACGCTTTTACTCCAACATATCAAGGAATCTTTCCCGAAAAGCAGCCAGGCACTTTATGTTTCATTAGACAACTTATGGTTCAAGACGCACACATTGGAAGAGCTGGCGGAATATGCTCATCTGCACGGCATCACGCACCTGTTTCTGGATGAAGTGCATAAATATCCTGACTGGAGCATTACGATAAAAAATCTGTACGACTTGTACGACGACCTGAGCATCGTGTACACGGGAAGTTCCATGCTAGAAATCGACCATTCGAAAACCGACCTATCGCGCCGACAAACCTTATATACCTTATACGGCATGTCGTTCCGCGAATATATGGAGTTTGAAGGCATAACGACGATGCAAGCCATCGGCTTTGACGAACTGTTGTCAAATCACGAAGAAATCGCCTCGGAACTTACGGTTAAGGTAAAAGTGATGCAGCATTTCGCCCAGTATTTGAAGAACGGCTATTATCCGTTTTATAAAGATGCAGGGAAAGACTATCTGATGCGGCTTCAAGAAGTGGCGAGCCTGATCATTGAAACCGATTTGCCTGCTGTTGAAGATGTTTCGTACGGCACTATTCAAAAGACAAAAACCCTGCTTATGATAATCGCGCAAAGCCTCCCTTTGGTTCCGAACGTAAACAAGCTGGGTGCGCAACTTGAAACAGGACGCGATTTATGCCTGAAGATGCTGTATGCGTTGGACAGAGCAGGCTTAATCCTGCTGTTGACAGAAAAAATCAAGGATTACAAGCATTTGATTTCGCCGGAAAAAATATACCTGAACAACACAAACCTTATGAATGCGTTATCGCTTCAAACCGAAATCGGGACAATGAGGGAAACATTCTTTGCCAATCAGCTATCGGCTGTGGCAAAATTAACCATGCCAAAGGAAGGCGATTTCATGGTGAATGAAACCTATTTGTTTGAAGTTGGAGGCAAGGGAAAGACTTTCAGGCAAATTGCCGACATTCCGAACAGCTATTTAGCCGTCGATGATACTGAAATCGGTTACGAAAACAGAATTCCATTATGGATGTTCGGATTATTGTATTGATTTCACGGATAAATAAGACCTTGTTCTGCCTGTTTAGAATTTGCTTTTTTACATCATTTCGGATGTAATTCATACAATAATAAACATTTTTACATTATTTCGAATGTAATTTGATTGATTATTCCTATTTTTGCAGCCGAAAGGATGTAATTATGGCAAAAAATCAGTTGACAGAAACTGTCAAGCAGTTGAGGAAACAATATGGCCTGACACAGGAACAGTTGGCCATGAAATCGGGCGTGGGCCTTAATTTCGTGCGCGAACTGGAACAAGGCAAACCTACCGTGAGGTTAGATAAAGTGAATCAGGTCTTGGACTTGTTCAATTATGAGATGTCGCCCGCTCCTAAAACCAGATGACCATGCGACAAGCGAAAATATATTTCAAAGACCGATTTGCAGGTTTGCTGACGGAAGAGGATGACGGTTATGTGTACCGTTACGACGAATCGTATTTGGCATTGCCTGATGCCCAGCCTGTCAGCCTGACTTTGCCTTTGCAGGCGGAAGATTATTTCAGTCCAGTGCTGTTTCCTTTTTTCGACGGCTTGATTCCGGAAGGCTGGCTTTTGGATGTTGCCACACGAAATGCCGATGTCAGTATTCTCGACAGAATGTCGTTGCTGCTGCTTTGTTGCAGGGA
>JAZQPN010000227.1:0-2631 GCA_045628585.1 Bacteroidales bacterium
TTCCGGCCACAACCGGCCATTACTAATGCAAATTTCTTCATGATATGGGATTTGGAGTCTGCGAGGCTACGGGGTCACGAGGTCACGAGACCCCGTAGCCTCGCAAACTGATTATTCTTTTACAAATCTATGTGTTTCAACAGTTCTAAATCACATAAATAACGAAAAAAAGTCGCTTTCGGGCAACTTTTTTTGTTTATGCTGCAAAAAAACGTAATATTGCATCACGAAAAAGCTATCATACAAAGCACAATTATCATGAAAAAACTGTTTTCTTTTCTCTTGTTGGCTGCCGCATTTTGCTCATGCTCGCCAAAAATCCATAAAAACATCATTAAGCAAATGCCTCATCCCAATGGTACGCAATCAGAAGTGACGGTCTATGACACCGATGACGTTGTGCCAGATAATGCAGAAGTGATTGGAAGCCTTTCGGTCGGTGATGGAGGTTTCACAACACATTGCGATTGGGAAACCATCATTGAAACCGCAAAGACAGAAGCAAGGACTTCGGGCGGCAATGGCCTGGAAATCCTTCGGCATAGTTATCCTGGTGAAAACAGTAGCAATTGCCATCAGATTGTGGCTTATATTTTGAATATCGACGATAATGCAGAACCCATTGGTCTGTCCGATTTTGCCTTGAAAAACTTTACTGACTATGTGGTCTTTGGGGAAGGTGATACAATAAAATGCCGTGTTACGGAAAATGAAAAAGATTATCTTACAGTTATTTACGAACGTAACGGAGTCAGAAGATACAGGATGTTGGGGAAGAATAAACTGTTGGCTTACCATATCGATGACCCCGTGGCTTTAGCAGAGCAACAAAGCGAACGCGACAGGAAAGACTTTCACGTTTGCATAGGTTTGGATGGAGGCTGGGCGTATAGGACTGCCCCACTCTCCTCCGATATTTCTGACGACTATAAGGATTACCTGCGTTCGCTGAAAAAAGGGTCAGACCTTTCGGCCAATTTGAAGATAAACATCGAAAACATTCTATCTCTCGGTTTGCAATATGATCGCTTTACGGCTGGATGTCAGGCTGATGCATGGTTCGCTGACGACGAAGGAAATGTAACGCAAGGAACGATAAGCGATGCCATCACAATCACTTTTATTGGCGGTTCGTTTGGAATGTTCGGCTGGGTCTCAACCAATAAGAAACACCTTCTGCATGCCGATTTTATTTTCGGCTATATGGGCTATGAAGATGCCGGTGAGGAATTTGGCACACAATATGTCCTAAAAGGAAAGACATTTGGAACGGGCTATGCCTTTGGATATGATTTTAAGATTACCAAACACATTGCGATTGGTGCGGAGTTATCCTATTATAAAGGCTCATTAAAGAATATGGAATACTGGGAAAACGGCTATTTCAAAGACGGAATCGACCTTGGCAATTCAAGAGAAGGTCTGCAAAGGATAAATCTCAAGGCAGGTCTTAGATTTTACTTATAGCACACATACTTCACTTGGTAATTTTCAACAATGGTTATAAGCACAAAAGGCCGCCCCGTTGGAGCGACCTTTTGTCAATTATGCAGTTGTTTGTTGCGCGATTTGAAAAACTTCATTATTTTTGCGCTGTAAAAGAAAGAATGAAAATATGAATGCAACAAACACTGCCAGTGCAAACGCACCACAATTAGTGGTAACGGTGGAAGATGCTTCCATGTTGAACAATGTCAAGAAAGCCATCATGATGCTAAAAGGTGTCACTGAAATTAAGGTTTGCAAAGGAAAAGACGTTCCGAATGCTACGACACGCAAGGCTATTGAGGCAGCCCGTAATGGAGAACTGACATATTGTTCCAGTTTCGAAGACTATCTTCAGAAAGTTCAGTGAAATAAGCAACTAAAAATCATAGAATTACAACGAACAGGTTCACATTCCGACTTGTTTTAGGGGAATATGCAAAAGGTCGCTCCAATCGGGGCAGCCTTTTGTCATTCTTAAAAAAATCAATTCCTTATTCTTCTTCCAAAATGGCATCAATCAGGTTGTAGGCACCATCGTAGATGTCTTTCAGGGTAGCATCAAGCATGAAAGCCGGTGTCGTGAAAACGCGGTTTTCGTTGTCAGCAACAACGTCGCCGTGCTCGGTCTGCACATGGTTAGCACCCATCTTGAAGACATTGTCTGCATCTGCCGTTCCATCGCTGCCCAAAGTGACGCAAACACCCGGAATCAGTTTGGCAAACAGCACTGGGGCAATGCACATGCCACCGATAGGCTTTTTGGCTGCGTGCATCTCCATGATAGCGCGTGCCACATCAGGCTGAACTTCCATGTCGGCACCTTTATAAGCGTAATTGCAGAGGTTTTTAGCTACGCCATAGCCGCCACTGAAAAGCAAAGCATCGAAATCGTCGGCCTTGAATTCCTCGATAGGCAGTACCTTGCCACGGGCAATGCGGGCGGCTTCCTTCAGAATGTTGCGTTCCTCGTTGGCTTCCTGTTCATCTGTCAAATGATTGATAACTTCTGTCTGCGGACGGTTCGGCGCAAAACACTGAACCTCACAGAAATGCTGGCTCACTGCCAACAAAAGGCAAACCGCTTCGTTGATTTCGGTTCCATCTTTCCGGCCACAACCGGCCATTACTAATGCAAATTTCTTC
>JAZQPN010000228.1:0-3867 GCA_045628585.1 Bacteroidales bacterium
GCGCCACCTGCTGACGCTTGAACTCATTGCGGTTCACCATGCGAATGGTTTTTGCTACGACAGCTTCATCAAAACCTTGTGCCACAATCTCTTCCTTCGATTTTGAACATTCAATGTATTGGTAAAGAATGGCATCGAGAACTCCGTAGTCTGGCAAACTGTCGCTGTCCTTCTGGTCGGGACGCAACTCGGCGGAAGGCGCCTTGTTGATGGTATGCCATGGTATGATTTCATCCTCCTTGTTGATGAAACGCGACAACTCGTAGGCCTCCGATTTGTAGACATCGCCAATAACAGAAAGGCCACCGCACATATCGCCGTACAAGGTTCCATAGCCAACCGAAGCTTCCGATTTATTGCTGGTATTCAACAAAATATTACCGAACTTATTGCTCACCGCCATTAAGATGACGCCACGGATACGCGCCTGAAGGTTCTCTTCGGTGACATCGAACGGACGGCCTTGGAACACATCGGCCAAAGCGGTTTCAAAACTATCGAATAAAGGTTTAATCGGAATCGTGTCGTAAGCCACGCCCAACTTGATGGCCAAGGCCTCGGCATCCGAAACCGAATGGTCGGTGGAGAACTGCGAAGGCAGCAGCACGACGCGGACATTCTCAGCGCCAATGGCTTTCGCTGCAAAATAAGTCACCAAAGCGGAATCCAAACCGCCCGAAAGACCGATGATGGCACTCTTGAAGCCCATCTTGCGGAAATAATCGCGCACGCCCAAGACCAAAGCATCGTGAATCAGCGACATTTTTTCGGGAATCACGATGTCGTCAGCGTTCGGCCTATAATTATATAAGGTGTCGGTATCAATGATTTCGACGGCTTCCTCAAAGAACGGCAATGCGTGGTCGACATGACCATTATTAGCAAAAGCCATCGAACCGCCATCGAAAATCAAATGCGTCTGTGCACCCACCTGATTGACGAAAACCAAAGGCAGTTCGTGTTTCAAAGCCGTCAGGCGCAACAAATCGAGGCGCTTTTTAGGCATCGTGTAATCGAAAGGAGAAGCAGCAAGGTTCACAACCAGATTTGGATGCTTGCCTATCAGCTGGTCCATGCGGTTTTCAATCAGAATCGGGTCGTTGCTCCAATTTGCAAGGTCATCGCCAAGCGTAACGGCGATGCGGAAACCTTCAAATTCAAGGATTCCGTTATCAGCCGAAGGCTCAAAATAAGACCTTTCATCACAAAGCGGATTACTGCCAATACGCTGTTTTGCAAATATTTGCCGTTTCCCTTGATAAAGGTAGACCGCACAATTATGCAGAGGCTTTTGACCTTCGTTTTCGTTTGGCATCGGGCAGCCGACAATAACGGGAACATCAAAACATTTTTCAGCAATCAAGTCCAAAGAGGCTTGACATTTCATTTGGAAATCGTCAAAAAGCAAGCAATCGGACGGGAAATATCCGCAAACTGACAATTCGGAGAACACCACAATATCAGCGCCTTCCGATTTTGCCTTCAATGCAGAACTGATGATTTTTCCGGTGTTGCCATCGAAATCGCCAATGCAATAATTTAGTTGTGCTAATGCTATTTTCATTATGTATCAAATTAAGAAGTTTTCTAACCAATTGGTTTTCAGTTATCGGTTTCTCTCCATCACCTGTCAACCGCCGTTTCGACAAGCTCAATGGGCTAATCATCATTCACCCATCACATATTTCCGCCGTCTCGCGTCCAAAAAGCCTCGCACTCCAATCAGAAAAGAACGCCAAATTCAAAGGCAAAATAATTCGGCAACAGCACACAGCCGCCATCTTTTGAATATTTGAAAGAAGTCAGGTTGGTCAGAGCACGGTTGTAGACGAACTGGCCGAAAACCTTGATGGAGTTTGTGACTTTGTATTCGGTGCCAAGTCCCAAATCGAAAGACGAGTGGAACATTTTGAATTCTTTTCTTGCATCAGAGTAATCCTCATCATTCTGATGATAAACGCCAATGAGGTAAGCGTCTTTTGCCTGTGCATTCAGGCGGAAGCCCAAATCGACACCGCCTTGGACATAGCAACAGACAGCTCCCAAATCCACAAGCTTTACCTTTAACAAAACCGGCAGGCAAAGATAAGTTGCCTTTAAATTACGATGCACATTCACTTCATACTCAGTCATGACACCGTCCAAGGTAGACCTTTTTGAATGAAAATCGTAATTGCCACGCACATGATTCACCATCAATCCTGATGAGATGGCGAATCTTTCGGCAAAAAACTTGTCAACGACCAAACCATAATTGAAACTTACCAGAGTCTGATTGTTGACTGTAGTTTCTTGTCCTGAAGACATCCAGTTCCAGCTTGGCCCCATTTTCAGGCCTACAGCATAATCCCTGTATTGAGCGGAGACCGACATTGAACAAAGCAACAAAGCACTAATTATCAAAAACTTAATTTTCATTTGAATAAAATTTTAAAGGTGATTTCAATACTAATAACAAGCAAAATTACTCACTTATTGTTGATAAATTGAACAAAAATAGTATTTTTGCCCCAATTATTTAATGTCTAACACAAAAAATCAACAAACAATGAGAAAATCATTTCTTCTTTTAGTCGCTGCACTCATCATGAGCAGCTCAGTATTCGCCATTGGTGGCCTTGACCTTTCAGTCGGCCCGAAAATCGGTTATCAAACCGCAAAGCTTTCGGTTTACAAAGCCGATATCAAAAGCGATTTTTCAGAGCACTTTACAGCCGGTGCCTTTGTCCGCCTCGATTTCCAAGGCCTTTACATTCAGCCCGAAGTCCTATGGTTCAAGTCATCCAACGTCTTTGACATGGCAAATACTGTTGATCACGGATTCAACATTGGTTCCCTTGAAGTTCCGACCGGCGCCAATGTCAATGTCACCCTTAAAGAACAGAACATTCAGGTCCCGATTTTCATCGGCTACAGATTTAATGTTCTCAGCGACATTTTGGCTATCCGTCCGCAAGTCGGCCCGACATTGAACTTTGTCATTCCACAAAGAACTTTGGTCAACACTTCCGTTGGCACTTCACCAGATGTTGAGATTGAAAACCAGACTTTCGACACCAAGACCATCGCTTTCGGTCTGCAAGCAGGCGTTGGCTTCGATGCGCTCGGTTTCACTTTGGACATCAACTACAACATTGGCATCAACAGGGTTTTCGGCGCCAACATCATCAACAACACAGAATGGGGCCAATACATCGACACGAACAACATTTCTGACGCTCACAGAAACATGTTTATGGTGACATTAGGATATAAGTTCTTATAATCCAACCAGATAACACCAAACAAAAAAAGGTCAGGGTTCTTAATCCTGACCTTTTTGTTTTTCTGATAGCCACAGGCTTAATCCTCTTTCCGCAAAGGCGAAACGATTTTTCCGCCAAGGAACTCGCGGTTCAAGCGCGCAATATTCGATACGGAAATGTGTTTCGGGCAAACTGCCTGACAAGCGTAGGTATTCGAGCAATTGCCGAAGCCTAATTCATCCATTTTGGCTACCATTGCCTGGGCACGGCGAGCCGTTTCAACCTTGCCCTGCGGCAACAAGGCAAACTGCGAAACCTTAGCTGCGACAAACAACATTGCACTCGAATTCTTGCATGCCGCCACGCAAGCGCCACAGCCAATGCAGGCGGCGGCATCCATGGCGCGGTCGGCATCGGCCTTGGGGACCGGAATGGCGTTGCCATCGGGCACGCCGCCTGTGTGGCACGACACATAACCTCCCGCCTGGATAATCTTATCGAAAGCCGAACGGTCAACAGTCAAATCCTTGATGACGGGAAATGCACGCGAACGGAATGGCTCAACCGTGATGGTTTCGCCATCCTTGAACTTACGCATATACAGTTGGCAAGTCGTCGTCCC
>JAZQPN010000229.1:0-2734 GCA_045628585.1 Bacteroidales bacterium
TCTGCACGGCAATGCCAGCTGGGCTCCCGGCGGCAAGTGCGGCGACGTGCTCTATTGCCTCGAACACTACGGTTTCGTGCGTCAGGAAGACATGCCGGGCAACCGCTATGGCGGCACCCTGCCGAACCACACCGAACTCGATGCCGTAGCCACAGGTTATGTGAAAGCCATCGCCAAAGGTGAATTCAGCAAACTCAGCCCTGTCTGGAAAGAGGGTCTGCAAGGCATCTACGACGCTTACCTTGGAAAATATCCTGAAAAAGTGAACGGCATGACCCCACAGGAATACGCCAAGTCGTTGGGCCTCGAAGCCGACAACTACATCACCTTGACATCCTACACCCATCACCCATTCTACGAACCATTCGCCCTCGAAATCGAAGACAACTGGCGCGGCTGCCCTTACTACAACCTGCCTATCGACGAGCTGATGGAAGTGATGCAATATGCCATCGACAAGGGCTACACCTTCCAATGGAGCGCCGACGTGAGCGAGCAAGGCTTCACGGGCAAAGGTGTTGCCGTGTATCCAGATGCCGACAAGGCCATGGAACTCTCAGGTTCCGACATGGCGCACTGGTTGGGCATGTCGGCTGCAAGCCGCCGCAAAGAACTCACTTCCAAACCAATGCCTGAAATTGACGCCACACAGGAAATGCGTCAAGAAGCCTTCGACAACTGGGAAACTGGCGATGACCACGGTTTGCTTATCTTTGGTAAGGCCAAGGACCAAAACGGCAAGGAATACTTCATGGGCAAGAACTCATGGGGCGATGCCGGCGACTACCATGGCATTTGGTACGTTTCGGAAGCCTACGCCAAATACAAGACCATGAACATCGTCCTGCACAAGGACGCACTACCAAAGGATATTGCCAAAAAACTTGGCGTGAAATAAGATTTGAATCTTCAGTATAGAGATGCGATGAATCGTGTCTCTACAAATCAGCCTCTGGAAACGGAGGCTGTTTTTTTGCCCTAATCCAGCAAAAATTGATTATCTTTGTATTTATAATTCACACATTCAATCAAAATCAACAAATTGTTTAATGAATATGAAACAATCAGAATTACATGAGTTTATCAAAGAAAACGGACCAAATATCTGTCAGATTGTGGTTAGGAAAAACGGGAAAGAAATCTATTCCGACGAATGGAACGGTTACAAACGCGACGACTGCGTTCACGTCATGTCGGTCACGAAAAGCGTGATGGCACTTTTGGTGGGCATCGCCATCGACCAAGGCCTGATTGGTTCTGTTGACGACAAGGTTCTCTCCTACTTTCCCGATTACACCATAAAACGAGGTGAAAAAACCATTCAAGAAGTCACCATCAGACACCTTATGACGATGAAAGCACCCTACAAATGCAAAGGCGACCCTTGGACGAAAGTCTGCACATCCGAAAACTGGACGACCGCCTCACTCGACTTCCTCGGTGGACGGGAAGGCTTAACGGATGAGTTCAACTATCAGACAGTCTGTCTTCATATTCTGTCGGGCATTCTTTACCGCGTCACCAAAATGAGAACCGTGGATTATGCCAACCAGTTTCTTTTTGAGCCTATCGGCATTAAAGAACGCACAAACTTTTACGCCAAAACTGCCGAAGAACACAAGAAATTCACCATCAGCAAAGAGCCGAAAGGAAAGGTATGGTTCGCCGACCCACAAGGATTAGGAACTCCCGGCTACGGGCTTTGCCTTTCAGCCGATGACATGGCAAAAATCGGGCAACTCTGTCTTGACGGCGGAATGAATAACGGAAAACAAATCGTTTCGGCCAATTGGATAAAAACCATCACCGCACCGACCCATACAACCGACGAGAAGTTCGGCAACATGAAGTACGGAATGCTCTGGTGGATTGTCGACGACAAAAAGCCTATTTATACCGCCAACGGAAACAGTGGAAACGTCATCTACGTTGATGAACAAGAAAAACTGGCCGTTGCCGTTGCGTCTTATTTCAAACCGTCAGTGCTGAATCGGATTGATTTCATTGAGCAAACACTATTAAAAACATTGATATAACATAGGATTTTCTTTACACAAAAACATGATTTTTATTGTAAAGTAAAACAATAGTTATTGATTTACAGATAAATTTACAGATAATTTACACAAAATATTACAAATATAAGAAATAAAACAATTATTAATAAATTGTATATCAATGATATATAAAAATGTTTATAAAAAATTTGTGTAAAGTGTAAAAATCCAAAATAAAAACGTAATTTTGTGGGCGAAAAAAGAGAAGAAAAATGACACCACAAGAAGTAAGAAACATAATAAGCAAACACGAAGGCATTTCGGTTGAACTAAAAGAATGCACACAAGGCATACACCCGTCGGTGTACGAATCGGTCTGTTCCTTCCTTAACAGACTTGGAGGCACCATCATCATGGGCGTTTCCGACAAAGGCGAAATACTCGGCATCAGCGAAAAACACATTGGAAGCATGCAGAAGAATTTCGTCAACCAAATCAACAACAAGGAAGTTCTTAACCCCATCACCTATATCATACCCGAAGTGGTTGAAATGGAAGACGGAAAGAAAGTCATCGTGCTTAATGTGCCTGAAAGTCCGCAAGTGCACACCTATAAAAAACACTTCTACGACCGCAACGATGAAGGCGACATGGACATCACCGACAACCAATATCTGATTTCGGCCATGTTTCTCAGAAAGTCAGCCTATTCGAGCGAAAAAAAGGTGATTCCCGGA
>JAZQPN010000230.1:0-6453 GCA_045628585.1 Bacteroidales bacterium
ACTTAACTACTGAATTTCAATACGTTGATATATAATCTATCATTATGAATGCTGAAGAATTGAAGGAAATATGTCTTTGCGGAGAAACGACCACCGTTCAGTTTAAGCGTGAGTTTACAACGGCAAAGAAAATGGCAGAGGAAATGGTCGCTATGGCTAATTCTCGTGGCGGTAGCATTTTGATTGGCGTAGATGATAAGACTGGAGAGATTATGGGTCTTGGCTATAGTGCTTTGCAGGAAACTTCGCGAGAATTGGGAACTACAGCCAACGATATGGTTAAGCCGACCATTTTCATTGAAACGGAAGTCGTGCGTATTGAAGAAAAGCATATTATCGTTTGTACTGTAAAAGAAGGTAAAAGCAAGCCCTATAAAACCATTGACGGAACGATTTGGGTAAAACAAGGTGCTGATAAAAGACGCATCACTGAAAATTCGGAAATCCTGTCGCTTTTTCAGACATCGGGTACTTTCCAGCCTGATCTTCAACCGATTCAAGGAAGCAGTATTCGCGATATTGATACACTTGCCCTTGACCGCTTTTTTGATTCGGTTTACCATAAAGACATCAATGCTTTTGATGTGCCAGCCGACCGTGTTTTGAAAAACATTCACGTTACTGACGAAAACGGACAATTAACTACGGCAGGCATGATGTTTTTTGGGCGTAATCCGCAACAATGGTGTCCTTCATTTGCTATAAAAGCAGTGTGGTTTTTTGGTAGTTCGATTGCCGGAACCAGTTATCACGACAGCCGCGACATTGAAGGAACGATTCCTGAAATGTTCGATCAGGCCATGATGTGGCTGAAATCGTGCCTTAAACGTTCTCAAGAAGGACAGTCTTTCAATTCGATTGGTGAATTGGAAGTGCCGGAAGTGGTATTGGAGGAATTGCTTCAAAATGCGCTTGTCCATTTGGACTTGCTGAAACCCGCAGCCATTCGCATTCTTGTTTTCGATGATAGGATTGAAATCATCAATCCTGGTTGTTTGCCTGGCAATCAGACGATTGACGATGTTAAGTTTGGGAATTCTTTCATTCGCAATAAGACGCTTGCTGGTTTTGGCGTGAAAACTATGCCATATCGAGGTTTGGGGTCAGGAATTCCAAGGGTTATGGCAGAGAATTGTCATGTTGATTTTGTTGACAATAAAGACGGAAATCAATTCACCGCCCGTATTTGGCGCACTACCCAAAAGGCGGAAAACACTACCCAAAAGGCGGAAAATACTACCCAAAAGGCGGAAAACACTACCCAAAAGGCGGAAAATACTACCCAAAAGGCGGAAAATACTACCCAAAAGGCGGAAAATGCTACCCAAAAGAAACTGACTGATGTCCAAAAGAAAATCCTTGAATATTTGAAAACACATGCATTAGCTACAAGAAAGGAAATTGCTGATGAAATCGGAAGTGTAACTGAAGATGGCGTGAAATTCATTCTTGTCAAGTTGCAACGTGTCGGGTTGCTGAAACGTGTCGGGGGAAGAAAATTTGGTCATTGGGAAGTAATTGAAAATAATAAAGATAACTAATCATGTCCGAAACAACGAAAAACAAAATCAGTTATATCACACTATTTGTGATGATGTTCGGAAAGAGGCATGGACTTACCGAGTCGCAGGCTTTTCGCTATTTGAATTTTTACAAAGGAATACATCTGTTAGATAAATGTTACGGTGCCATGCACACACTCGATTTTGATGACATGATGGATGAGGTTACGGAATACTGTAAAAAAAACGGAGGACAATTGGCATGATTCTATACCATGGTTCAAATGTAAATATCGAGAGAATAGACCTTGCAAAATCAAGACCTTATAAGGATTTTGGAAAAGCTTTTTATTTATCAGCCGATGAATCTCAGGCATTGGAAATGGCGGCACATAAGGTCGAAGTGTTTGGTGGTGAGCCGATTGTGACAAGATATACTTTTGATGAAATTATGATGATTTCCAAGGAGTTGAAAATTAAGACATTCAATTCATATTCAAAGGAATGGGCGGATTTTATCTTTGCAAACCGCAAAAAATCCAGTCCTGTTTTTGAACATGATTTCGATATTGTTTACGGCCCAATTGCCAATGATAGTGTAGGAGAGCAAGTTGTGCTTTTGAAAGGTGGTTATATTGATTTCGATTTGTTTTTGGAAAGACTGAAATTTTTAAAAGGCATCACGTTTCAATATGCGTTTTGCACTGAGAAAGCAATACAAAATCTTATTAGTTTATGAATGTATCACAGAAAGCATTTGAAATGATGAAACTCGACATGACAAAAGAGTTGATTGTCATGCTCATGGAAGAAGAAAACATGGAAATGGAAACAGCCATGAATGTGTTGTATTTATCTGAAACATACGAAAAAATGTCCAATCCAAATACGGGTTTGTATTATCAAAGTCCTGGATATGTGTATTCCATTTTGGATATGGAATTGAAAAACGGAAAACTTGACGGATTGAACTAAATCTATACTATTATGACAATCAACGAATTAAACGAATCCATAGCGCGTTACAAACAGGATGCCACTGATGGCGATGCCGACGCGCAATACAATTTGGGCATTTGCTACGAAGAGAGCAACGACTTTGAACATGCCGCCAAATGGTTGAAAAAAGCTGCCAAACAACACGGCGAAATCAGGTCGTACAATTTGGGCTCCTGCTACATGAAAGGCCTTGGCGTGGAACAAAGTTATCCCGAAGCCGTAAAATGGTTCAGGAAATCCATTGAGAAGAAAAAGTGATTGTTGAAATGGTTGATTATAAAGAGTTTATATTTCGTGATGCAACCATTGATGATGCCGCTTTTATAGCAAAAGTGGTCTTGTCGGCCATTGGGCGTTTTGATTTTGGAGCGCAAACACCTGAAATCGAAGCCATTCTGCAAAGCACCGAATCCATTTGCGCTATGGAAGACACGCTTTACAGCTATCGAAACACGCGCATTGCGGAACATGATGGAAAACCTGTTGGCGGTTTGGTGGCTTACGATGGTAAGGATTATGCCGCCATGCGCGAAAAGACTTTCCGAATCATCAAGGAAAGAAATGGTATTGATTTGAATGGTTCGGACATGGAAACACAACCAGGTGAATTTTACATCGATTCATTGGCCATAATTCCGTCAGAACGCGGCAAGGAAATAGGGAAGATGCTCCTGAAAGATATTGAACAACAGGGAATTGCAAAAGGACATTCTTGTTTTACGCTTATCGTTGATACAACGCATCCGAAAGTGAAAGACTATTATGCAACGCTTGGCTTTGAAGCCGAAGAAGCAATGAATGCCTTTGGAACTTGTTTCGTGAGAATGAAAAAGAAAACTTATAAATAACATAATATGAAGAAGTTAGCATTACTTTTAAGTCTTTTGACATTTGTGTTTACAATGTCGGCGCAAGTTGAATATGTCTGCGATTTCAATGATTTTGAAACGGGGACGAGCAATATGAATGGTCAGCACGGCTGGCAAACCTCGCACATGTACACGGCAGGTTCGCCCGACTTTGATGTCGATTATGTATCGGATGCCTTGATGACGCCCGACGAATCCATTGGCATTTGGTATGTCCACGGCGGTTCGGGCATTGGTCACATGGCAACGCGAAAAGCCACGCCCGATTTCGATTTCAATTTCCAGAATGGCGGCATCATCGACATTGAACTCGATATGCACCCAAGTTATTGGGGTACCTTCTTTGGCGTTGGTTATGATGCTGACGGCGATGGAAACATTTTGCCTTGGGCTGATAATCCTGTTGATGGTGGCGTTTTTCTTTATGCGCGTGTCGCTGATGGTACTGATAAATCGAGAGTGTATCTTCCTGACGGTTCGTATGTTGCGTTTGATTACACTGATAACGGCACTTTCAACCGTTACAAAATGTCGTTTGATTTTTCGGCATACAATGGACAAGGTTCCGTTACCGTTTTCGTGAAACCAGGGTGTCAAGGTGAGTGGATTCAGCAGGCATCGTGTACGAATGTAAACATGCATTTGAATCCAGGTTCGGGCGGCATTGATGACTATCAGAAATGGGACGGCATTTTCTTCTATTGCTCGGGTTCACATGGCGGATTCGATAATCTTGTTGTGCGTCAACAGGCCGAAGGTAATGTCCAGCTGATTGAAATGGAAGACATTCCTAACCAATTGGTTTATAACGACCCAATCACACTTACCGCAAGTTCTACTTCAGGTCTTCCAGTGAGTTTTGAATTGATTGAAGGTCCGGCAACTTTGCAAGATAATGTCCTTACATTGACGGGTGAAACTGGCATCGTAAAGGTGAAAGCATACCAGCCAGGCGATGATTTGTGGTTG
This sequence comes from Bacteroidales bacterium, assembly GCA_045628585.1. GTDB lineage: Bacteria > Bacteroidota > Bacteroidia > Bacteroidales > F082 > Limimorpha. The sequence continues at coordinate 4,340 of JAZQPN010000230.1, forward strand.
CCAGCTCCCGATGTCTTCAAGACTTTTGAAGTCGTCGACCCCAACCAATTTGAACCGGAAGTGACAATTCGCCGCCCGTATGAAGGCACAAAGGTCTACATGGAAACGCTTCATCCTGTGATGCTTGTCGTTTCGGCCTACATCGATCATCCTGAAGTCGTGAAGTTTACCGATGTGACTTGCAGCATCGACGGTCAGGAAATTGCGTTGCATACCGATTATCCTGATAATCCTGAAAACGGCTACTTCTATAATGTTTGGACACCAAGTGCTTTCGGTTCTTACAATATGACTGTAACCATAACACAATCAGGTGGTAAGACAACGGTATTTAACAATTCATTTGAAGTGACAAATCAGATTGAAAACACGATGGACATCCCGACTTTGCAGGGTGATTTGGTTTGCACGCCATCAGCTCAGACCGTGCGCGGCGAATATGCGCTGCCATCACATGTCGGAGTCTTCAACAACATTATGGCACACTACGATCACAATTGCGTGAATGGCAACTGCGATGCATACGACAGAGTCGGCGGTGTTAGGGTCAGGAATTACCGTGGCGAATGGATGGAACTGTTCCGCTACATCACGCCTTTTGGCAAGCAGTGCGAAGACGATTTGGACATAACTGACTATACATCAGTGCTTCAAGGTTTGGTTGAATTTGAACTTTATTTCGAGACTTGGAGCGGTTCGGGTTACAATCCGAATCTGACATTCACTTATACGAAAGGCGCGCCTGAGTATCTTTATGCCGATGTCAAGGAAATTTGGTCGGGCATTTTCAGTTTCGGCGATTATGCCAACCAGCAACCGGTTCCTGTTGTAGATTACGCATTTGGTGACAAGGCTCAAGCCGCTAAACTGAAAATCACGACCACGGGACACAACTGGAGCAGTGGCCAAAACGGGACCTACAACACGGGCAATGCAGCTGAATTTTACGAGGCAACACACCATATTTTAATCAATGGCGAAAACAAATACGACCAACATCTTTGGAGGACTTGCAATCCGAATCCGGCAGGGTGTTCACCGCAAAACGGCACTTGGACTTATAACCGCAGTGGCTGGTGCCCGGGCTCCATCGGTTTGGTCTGGGATTTCGATTTGACTGATTATGTGTCGAATAGCAGCGCAGAATTGTTCTATCAGTTTGATCCGAATTATCTCGATTATTGCCATCCGAACCATCCTGACTGCATCGATGGTGTGACATGTACCGATTGCAGCGCACCCGATAATCCTGTTTTGCGTGTGGCTGGTAAAGTGATTACCTACAGTAATGATGAAGAAATGATTTTGAGTGTGAATCCGATTGAAACCGAGTCATCATTCACAGCAAAATTGTATCCAAATCCTGCCAAAAATCAGTTGACCATCAACACGGACTATGAAAAAGGTGCTGTCAGTGTGCTGATTGTCAATATGCAAGGTCAGGAAGTGATGTATTTCACCGTTGAAGGTCAACGCACAATTGATGTGAGCAAGTTGCCAGCCGGCATTTATACGGTTAAGATGTTGGGCGGTTGCGTTGAGACCCAGAAACTTGTGATTGAATAAACTTTTTTTTTAATTTAATACATTATGTTTCAGCGTATTATTAGGGCTTGCGTGAAATTAGTCCAGAAATGGCTGCCTGAGCCTTTCATTTTTGCGGTTATTTTGACCCTTGTGGCAATTGTCATTGCCATTCCGGTCTGTCATCAAACACCTGTTGAGGTCGTCGAACACTGGGGCAATGGCGTTTGGTCCTTGCTGACTTTTGCCATGCAAATGGCTTTGGTTTTGGTCAGCGGTTCGGCTTTGGCGGCTGCGCCAGCCATTAAACGCGGTATCAGCGCATTGGCAGCAAAACCAAAAACTCCTGCTGGCGCAATTGCTTTGGTTACAGGTATTTCCGCTATTGCTTGCTGGTTGAACTGGGGCTTCGGCCTTATCGTTGGTGTCATTTTTGCCAAGGAAATCGCCAAGAAACTGAAAGGTGTCGACTATCGTCTTTTGATTGCTTCGGCTTACAGCGGTTTCGTGGTTTGGCACGCTGGTCTTTCCGGTTCCATCCCGCTTACTTTGGCCTCAAAGGAAAGCAATTTGGAAAAAGTCACCAATGG
>JAZQPN010000231.1:0-1941 GCA_045628585.1 Bacteroidales bacterium
ATCGTTCTGGCTTCGGGTAGTGCTACCAAACTATGCGAAACCATCGAAGCAAGGGGGCACAATTACACACTTGCAAAGCCCCGCGACTTTGATTTGTTCCTTTCAAGCAGCGTACACGGATACGACAGCATTTATTTGAGAGGGGAAAAACTCGTTTCTTCACAGTACGACTATTGCATAACACGGCTTGGCGAACACCGCGAATTTGGCGGGCGCGTGTTGCGCCAACTTCGCAACCTTGGCATTCCGTGTGTGCAGTCGGGGGAAGCCATCGACACTTGCGCGGACAAATTCAAGTCCGCCCAAATTATGAGCAAGACCCATATCCGCGTGCCGCGTCAGTTCCTGACCAACGACCCCGACATGGCCAAAATGCTGACCGAGAAACTTGGCGGCTTGCCCATCATTCTGAAAGAAAACAGCGGCAGCAAGGGCAAAGGCCTTATCTTGCTTGAAAGCCCAAGGCAAACCAACATGACGCTTGAAAGTTACCTTGGCAGCGGCAAACGCATTATTCTGCAAGAATACCTTGACAATGGCGGCAAAGACGAAAGGCACATCGTTTGCGATGGGCGGGTTGTCAACTCGATGGAAAGACAGTCACCCGACGACGACATTAGGGCTAATTTGTCGCTCAATGGTTCAGGCCGCGCCATCACGCCCGACCCCGAAACCGAAAAAATGTGCATTGACGCGGTGGCCGCAATCCCGAACCTGAACTTTGCAGGTGTGGACATCATCAAGGCCAAAGACCCGAAAGATGGCGAAGTGAAGCCGTACTTCATCGAAGTAAACAGCAATCCGGGCGAAATGATTATGGACATCACCGGACACAACCATTATGAAGATTTGCTTGACTTCGTGGAAAAGAATTGTGAACGCCAAAAGAGGGCAGCCCAAGGCGATGAACAGGCACTTTCCGAACTTGCGGCAAACCTCAAAAACACACCTGAATATAAGGCGTATATTGAAACACTTGAATACAAAGCACATTCCGCTTTATACTTCAAGGAGAAATTGCCGAATGTTTTCAACACCCTGAAAAATGGAGGGCATTTATTATGATTGTCACCATACAAGGGCAGGAATGTTTTGAAAAGAAACGCGAAGCAGCGGAATTTGTCGGGTGCTCGTATCAAACCATTTGGCGATACACCGACACGCGCCAACCGCCATCAAGACAAATAAGGCTTATCCGCGATGGGTGGAAATGGTACATTCCAATTTCCGAACTCAACCGATTTAGGGACGAAATCCGACCTACCTTCAAATATGGGGGCAGGTACGGACGACCCAAAGGCGCAAAGGATAAGAAGCCAAGAAAAACGCCCGAACAAAGGAATTGGATAGATGATTTGATGGCAAGTTTCCAAGTACGGAGATAGAAGTAGAAAAACATTCTTTGGCCATCGGGTAACAAAATAGTAACAAATAACAAGGAATATTATACAAAGATGAAAAACGAACTTTCACCCCAAGCAAATGCCATTGTCAAAAAAATGATGGCTGAATTGGAGGCCACGCCCTTTGACGGGCGCACAAAGGCCACAATCGAAATGTTAGACAATGCCGACTTGATGGCTGGCCATCGGGAAGAAATTGAAAGTTATTTCAAGAGGCATTATTATTGGAAATGATTTATTCGGACTTTTCCCTGTTTGTTTGGAAAAAATGCGTATTTTCGCGCCCTGAAACGCCCGTCCGAATGACGAGAATTTTTCGTTCTTTGTTACCAGATTGTTACCCTGATAAAATTCGGACGGGCTAAATTATTGAAAATCAAGTAAAAAAGTTTAAAATTATGGATTTAAGTAAAATCGTTTCAATATCCGGCAAACCAGGACTTTATATGATTAAGTCCCAGGCCATTGGAAGACTTATTGTTGAATCTCTTATTGACGGCAAATGCACTCCGGCTTTCGCTCGCGACCGCATGAGTTC
>JAZQPN010000232.1:0-9295 GCA_045628585.1 Bacteroidales bacterium
GGGCCGATTATCTTGCCCTTGACTCTTTGGTTACTTTCTGGTCAAGTTATCATTGTCGGTTTGACAAACGGACGTTGGATATAACAGGCAAGGTGCTATGGCCAATGATAATACAAGATTCCCCGCCGCAAGCGTCGGGAACGGAGGCCGTGGATTAATAGGACAAGCGGCGGCAGGTGAGGTTCATACTAAGCGTAATGACAGGCCGCCGCCGCATTTTTAATTAATCCCAGCGTTCCATTCCCTTGAGCTCGCGAAAGGGAATCTTTATTGATATATAATATTTTGCATTTTTGTTATATAGAAGGCAAAGAGACATAAAAAATAGTTTGACTGTCCGCTGCGGACACCATTAAATTGATTTACGCCATTATCGATGTGTGATAGACCGCTAAAGGCCAAAAAGCATATTTTTTGAACAAAAAAACGATATGTCGAAACAGATTGTTATTTTTGCAAAATAAACCGTTTCCATCATGGGCATCTACCTCAATCCGAACAACGTGCTGCTGCGGCAGTCCAGAAAGTCTGAAATATTCATCGACAAATCAATGATGATTGCCGAGCTGAACAAACTTGTCGATACAGAGAATAAGTTTCTTTGCATTTCTCGTCCGCGCCGCTTCGGCAAGAGCATGGCAGGCAACATGATTGCGGCATACTACTCGAAGGGCTGCGATTCGCGCGAGCTGTTCAAAGACCTGAAGATAGCGCAAGACAAGAGTTATGAGGAATACCTCAACAGGCTGAACGTGATAAAGATTGATTTGAATGCCGAATATATGATGGTGAAAGACAAGCCGAATCTGATTGAAATCATATCGGAGAAAGTGAAGGCTGAATTGTCAGTAGCGTTCGGAATTCAGTTTTCAGAAGCGGAATCGCTTCCTGAATCGCTGATAAAAGTGTATGCAGTCACGGGCGAAACCTTTGTTGTCATCATCGACGAATACGATGTGCTTGTTCGCGAAAAGGTGCCGCAAAACTTGTTCGACGACTATCTGCGCTTCCTTAACGCCATGTTCAAGAACTCGACATTAAGTCCTGCCATTTCATTGGCCTACCTTACCGGCATCCTGCCTATCGTGCGCGACAAGATACAGTCGAAACTCAACCTGTTCACGGAATATTCAATGACCAACCCGATGAATCTGGCCGAATTCGTGGGCTTCACGGCGGAAGAGACGAAAGCCCTTTGCGAACAATACGGCATGGACTACGCGGAATGTAAGCGCTGGTACGACGGCTACGACCTGAAGACGGTGAAGGAAGTTTTCAGCCCACGCTCTGTGGTGAGTGCCATGCAGAACCGCGAATACGGCAGCTACTGGACGCAGACCGGCTCCTACGAGGCCTTGAAACTCTACATCCTGATGAACTTCGACGGCATGAAGGATGACGTAGTGAAGATGATGGGCGGCGGAAAGGTCCATGTCGAGGTGGACTCCTACCTGAACACGATGACTGACTTCCACGGCAAGGACGACGTGTTCACTTACCTGATACATTTGGGTTATCTGGCCTACGACAGGAAAGAGCAACTTTGCTACATCCCCAACGAGGAAATCCGCAAGCAATGGGTCATTTCCGTCCAATATGAGCAGGACTACGCGCCCATCATCAAGCTGGTGAACGACTCGAAGCAACTGCTTGAAGCCACGATAAACAAGGACGAAGCAGCCGTTGCCGCCGCCCTGACCGAGGCGCATACACGCGTCACCAACCCTTTGACCTACAACAACGAAGCCTCATTCCAAAGCGCCATTGGACTGGCTTTTTTCTACGCCAACCTGAAATACACCGTCATAAAGGAACTGCCCACGGGCAAGGGCTACGCCGACCTGGCGCTGATTCCCTACGTGCCGAACATTCCCGCCATGATCATCGAACTGAAAAACAACAAGTCGGCGGAGTCGGCCATCAATCAAATCAAGGAAAAGAAATACGACGACCTGCTGGAGCACTACCGCGGCAGTCTGCTTTTCGTGGGCATCAACTACGACGCTGACACGAAGGAACACCAATGCAAGATTGAGGAATGTGTCATCGAATGACATTTCCCTTTACTTGCAGAAAGGAATTTACTCCAAATTTACTCTATAATTTACTTGGCAATAATATGCTTTTAGACCCAGAATGAAAGATGTTTGTTGAAAAAAGCCGAAAGGCTGGTTTGAATCGAGCGGTTGCGAGATTCAAATGTGGACAGAGAAGGGTTTTGTGGGTTTTGAACGTTTTGGTCATAAAAAGGCCAAATTGTATATTGTTGCCAAAAATATTGCTTCATTTTTGCGAATTTGCGTTTGTTATGAAAAAGATTTCTATTTTTGCCGATATTTTTATTGTCTAACATAATACTAAAATCAAATGGGTAAATTTTTCCAGGAATTCAAGGAATTTGCCGTTAAGGGCAACGTGATGGACATGGCTATCGGTGTCGTCATTGGCGGCGCATTCGGCAAAATCGTCACATCATTGGTTTCCGACATTATCATGCCGGTCATTAGCGCTATTACTGGCGGTCTCAGTTTCACCGATTGGAAATGGGTGATTCGCGAGGCTGTCATGAATGGTGAAGAAATCGTTAAGCCGGAAGTGGCTCTCACATGGGGCAACTTCCTGCAAGTCATTTTCGACTTCATCATCATTGCTCTGTCTATCTTCATGGTAGTGAGAGGTATCAACAAGATGAAGGCCAAGCTTGAAAAGCCAGCTGAACCTGAAGCTCCGGCTGCTCCTGCTGGCCCGACACAGGAAGAACTCCTCGCCGAAATCCGCGACCTGCTGAAGAAGAACTAAGGAAGCTTCGGATCCCAATTTTTTTCGGGACGCAGATAATTGAACACGGATTGCACGGATTGACACGGATTTATTCATCCGTCAAATCCGTGTTATCCGTGTTCGTTTTATTTTTGTGTTCTTTTTTTGTTGAAAAATCCTACCTTTGCAAACTGTATGCGTAAAGGACTGTTATTCATATTGGCTTTTCTTTTTTCCTTGCCTTTGTGGGCAACACATCAGCGTGCGGCGGAAATCACCTATACATGGCTTGGCGGCAATGCATACGAATTTACGCTGACTTGTTATACCTATACGCCCAGTGAGGCAGGCTTGCAGCGCGATTCGCTTCTGATGAATTGGGGCGATGGCTCGCAGGATTACGTGCCGCGCCTCGTGATGCAGAATCTGGGCGACGACTATACGCTCAATATCTATAAGATGCGCCATGATTATTCTTCGGCTGGCTCTTACGTCATTAGCATGGAGGATGCAAACCGCAATTACGGCGTCATCAACATTCAGAATTCCGTTACGATACCTATGTATATTGAGACCGAACTGGTTATCAATCCTTTCCTTGGCAACAACAATTCCGTCCAATTGTTGAATGCGCCTATCGACAAAGGTTGTGTTGGAAAACTTTATCTTCATAACCCCGCGGCATACGACCCCGATGGCGATAGCTTGAGTTACAGATTGTTACCATGTAAAGGTTTCAATGGTGAGGATATTCCAGGTTTTACTTATCCGCAGGCTTCTTCGGCTTTTGAGATGGATCCCGTGACGGGCGAATTGCATTGGGAAAACCCGATGCTGCAAGGCGAATACAATGTGGCTTTCATTGTTGAGGAATGGCGCGGCGGTGTGAAAATAGGCTCCGTCATTCGCGACATGCAAATCCTGATTGCGGCTTGCAATAATGACTTGCCTCAAATTCAATGCTTGAATGATACTTGTGTAGAGGCAGGACAGCAGCTTTTCTTTTCGGTTTCGGCCTCCGACCCAAATCAGAATGCCGTGGAACTGACCGCTTCGGGCGCACCTTTTGAGTTGACAAACGCTCCAGCCATGATGGATCCTGAAACGGCAATCGGCTTGAATCCTTCTTTCGATTTCATTTGGAACACCGATTGCTCGCACGTGCGCCGCGCACCTTATCAGGTTGTTTTTCATGCCAAGGATAATGCTCAGCCAGTGAGTCTGACGAATGTGAAAACGGTAAATGTTTCTGTCATTGGACCGAAAGTGGCTGATTTGTGCGGCACGCCGCAAGGCAACGATGTGCAGCTTTCGTGGTCGCCATACGCTTGCCAACAGGCTGTGGCACTGCGTATTTACCGAAAAATCGGTTGCGATGATTACGAACCTGATGCTTGCGAAACAGGCATTCGCCCAGGTTATCAAATGATTTCAGAAATTTCAGATATCTCGTCAACGGCATATACTGATTTCGGTTTGCAGCAAGGCGTGATTTATAGTTACAGAATGGTTGCCGTTTTCCGCGATGGCGCCGAAAGCAAGGTGAGCGATGCCGTTTGCGTTTCGCTGAAAAACGATTTGCCTTTGATGATGCAAGTGAGTAACAATCCAGAGGATTTGCAATCAGGTCATGTTGTGGTGAAATGGGCCAAACCGATGGATATTGATGCGCAGTTTGTCCCGCCTTTCCGCTATCAGTTGAAACGCAATCTGGATGGAAATTCTTCCGTCGTTTATTCTGGCAACGATACCGTTTTTGCTGATCATTCGGTTGACCTTGCAATGGTGCAAAACCTTAGTTACCAGGTTGAAATGAGCGATGCTAATCAGCAAATGATGGGTGAAAGCGCATTGGCTTCGGCCATCATTCTGGCGGCGACGGGTGGCGATGAAAAAGTGACTTTGCAATGGACGGAAGCCGTGCCTTGGATTATCGACAGCACGCAGGTCTTCCGCCAACAAGACAATTTTTTTGTTAAAATTGCCACAACAACACAAATGGACTATGTGGATAGTCCGCTGGAAAACGATAGGCCTTACAGCTATTATGTCTGCACTTTCGGCCATTATTCGTTGGATGGAATTGTGAGCTCGTTGATGAATTATTCGGCGATTGTCAGCGCAACGCCAAATGATAACGAACCGCCTGAGCGTCCGGTTGTTGAGGTCGAAACCGATTGTGATGCCGTGACCAATTTGCTGACTTGGCAGAAGATACAGGACGAAGATTTGGCGGGTTTTCGCATTTATCACGCAACTTCCGTGCAGCACGATTTTGAATTGCTGACGAAAATCGACAATCCTGCGGCAAGCTCCTATTTGCATGAGGAAATCACTTCGGTGGTGGGTTGTTATTATGTCATTGCTTTCGATGAAAAAGGAAACCAATCGCAACCATCCGATACGCTATGCGTTGATTATGAGACTTGTCCGGTTTATGAGCTGCCCAATGTTTTCACACCAAATGGCGATGGTTATAATGATTTGTTCGTTCCGATTCATGCACAATTGCCGGTTATCAATCATGTGAAAATGGTGATTTTCAACCGCTGGGGAAATGTGCTTTTGGAAACGACCGAGCCAATGATAAATTGGAATGGCAGAAGCAGCCAGACCAATTTGCCTTGCCCCGACGGCACCTATTTCTATGTGTGTGAAGTGAAATTCCAAGGTTTGGAAGGGGAGGAAACCTTGAATTTGCAAGGTTCCATTACGATTGTGAGATAAAAAAAACAGGCGCACCGAAGTGCGCCTGCATATCATTGACTTGAATTTCAAATCAGAATTTCATTCTGTCAATCAGGTCGACGACGCGGTTTGAATAACCCCATTCGTTATCGTACCACGACATGATTTTAATCATCTTGCCCTTCACCATGGTGCTCTTGGCATCGAAAATGGATGAATGTGGGTTGTGGATGACGTCGCAGCTGACGATTTCGTCTTCTGTGTATTCGAGGATGCCTTTCATTGGGCCTTCGGCGGCTTCTTTCATGGCTGCGTTGATTTCTTCCTTAGTGGCTTCAGTCTTCAGTGTGCAGACGAGGTCGACCAATGAACCGGTTGGCGTAGGAACGCGGACAGCGATGCCGTCGAGTTTGCCGTTCAGTTCAGGAATGACGAGACCGACAGCTTTGGCAGCGCCAGTGGTGGTAGGAATCTGCGACATGGCAGCGCTACGGGCGCGGCGAAGGTCGCTGTGAGGACCATCGAGGATGACCTGGTCGTTGGTGTAGCTGTGGATGGTGGTCATGTAGCCTTGCTCAATGCCGAAACGGTCGTTCAGGACCTTGGCGACAGGAGCCAAGCAGTTGGTGGTGCATGATGCGTTGCTGACGCACTGAACGTCGTCGCGGAGCTCGTTGTCGTTCACACCGCAAACGATGGTAGCGTCGATGTCGTCCTTAGCAGGAGCCGTGATGATGACTTTCTTGGCGCCGTTCTTCAGGTGATCGCCGTAGCCGCCCTTGCTGCTTTCCTTAGCGCGGAAAACGCCGGTTGATTCGACCACGACATCAGGAGTCTTGCCCCATTTGATGTTCAATGGTGAACGTTCGGCAGTGACTGAAACGTGAACGCCGTTCACGATGAGGCCTGTTTCGTCATAATCCACTGTGCCAGGGAATTTGCCTTGTGTCGAGTCGTATTTCAGCAAATGAGCCAAAACCTTGTTGTCGGTCAAGTCGTTGATGCCGACCACTTCCATATTCGGATGTTCCAGAGCGATTCTGAAAACGTTTCTGCCGATGCGGCCGAAGCCATTGATGGCAACTTTAATTTTTTCCATGAGTGTTATGTATTTGTGTTAGTGTCAATAACGTGTTGCTTTTCTTTTTGTTCAAAAGAAACTGCAAAAGTACATATTTTTTGTTAGGGAATTATGCTTTTGATTTCAAAATCATTTCATGGGTGATGTTTGTGGCTGTTGATCATTGAAATTTGGGCTTCTAAAAATTGCGCGGAGGTGTAAAAATATGGTTTTGAAAATTGCGCGGAGATGTAAATTTATAAAAAATAAAGTTGTATGTAACTAATATTTAGTACTTTTGCAAAAAATAAAAGTTTTGTATATGACAGAGCGTGTTTTTAAGAGAAAAATATATGAAAAAATGCTCCATTGGAAGCTGGAAGAAAACGGAGAAACTGCACTTTTGATTGAAGGCGCACGCCGAATAGGGAAGTCGACGGTCGTTAGACAATTTGCTGAAAACGAATATAAATCATTCATTATGATTGATTTTTCGTATGCTTCGGAAGAAGAGTTCAGCCTATTCAACGATATGTCGAATCTTGACTATTTTTTCACAAGACTTAAAGCCTTGGAAGGAAAGCCTTTGTATGAAAGAGATTCCGTCATAGTTTTTGATGAGGTTCAGTTACAGCCTTTGGCGCGTCAAGCCATCAAGCGTTTGGTCGCAGATGGACGTTATGATTATATTGAAACTGGTTCGCTGATTAGCATCCAGAAAAATGTTGAAAACATCCTTATCCCTAGCGAAGAAGAATCCATAAGTATGTATCCCATGGATTATGAGGAGTTTCGTTGGGCTATGGGTGACACGGAAAGCATCGGCTTGTTGCGTGAAGCCTTGATGAAAAGGCGAGGTTTTGGTGATGCGGTCAATCGTAAATTGATGCGTGATTTCAGGTTGTATATGCTTGTTGGAGGAATGCCCCAAGCTGTCAACAAATACCTTGACACACTTGATTTGAGTCAAGTCGACCGTGTGAAACGTAGTATCATTCGCCTTTATCAGAAAGATTTTCATAAACTTGACCCTTCTGATAAAGCCCAGGCTATTTTTATGGCAGCACCTTCAGAATTGCATAAGAATTCATCGCGGTTTCAGGTGACTACGGTCGTGGAAAATATCAGGCCGGAAAGTACTTTTGAACTCATTAATTTGATGCAGGAAAGCAAAACGGTAAATGTCGCCTATCATGTTGACGACCCGAATGTGGGCATGGAGCTATCTGCCAATAAATCAGCTTATAAGATTTATCTTAATGATACGGGATTGTTTGTCACATTAGCTTTTTGGGATAAAGCGTTTACTGAAAATGTCATTTATCAGAAACTGTTAAGTGATTCCTTAGAAGCCAATTTAGGCTATGTTTATGAAAATGTCGTCGCGCAAATGTTAGCTGCTGCCGATAATAAGCTTTTCTATTATACGTTCCTTAACGAAAGCCGGCATCGCTATGAAATCGACTTTCTCCTTTCAAGAAGCAATAAATTGTGCCCAATTGAGGTTAAATCAGCTGGTTATAATACTCATGCTTCATTGGATGCCTTTTGCGAAAAATTTTCGCATCGAATTCGTGACCGTTATTTGGTCTATACGAAAGACTTGCGTCAAGATGGAGAAACGCTTAGGATTCCTGTTTATATGGTTGGGCTGCTGTAATCGAAGATTTCCCGAAAACCTTATTGCTAAAAAAACGCCATTCGCTTATCTTTTCCTATTTTTGCAAAACTTATTTAAATACTATGGACGATTCTTTCAAATCACAGGCTTTGGAAGCCAATTTGGCTCAAACCCGATATAAGGATATTTTTATTCCTGCTGAACATCAAGAGTTTATCGACTTGTCGAAAAAATATTTCGGCATCAACAAAAGGGCAAACGACTGTATTACGGAGTTTCATCACCCTATGTCGAACCACACTTTCGTCACCGAAGAATTGCGTAAAATCCTGATTGACGATTTCTGGTTCTATACAAGAGAAGACATCAAGACTGACGCATTGTTGATTCCTATTGAAATGATGCACAGCCTTTTAAAACCAGATGTTGAGAAAAAGTTGCGGCTGAATGTAATCAACACTTTGCTGGAATTTACGGATGTCGTCATTGCAAAGTCGCCGAAACATGCTGAGTTGGTCTCAACTGTTTTCCGCATTTTGAACGAAGTTTTCGACGACAACAAGGATTGCCTCATTTTGGCTTCGAAATATGTAATCCGTTATTTGGAAAGAGCATTTGAAACATCTGATTTTCATCAGGATGCATTTGATTTTGCACGCCGTGTCATGCAGGAAAACTATCGTTTTTGGCAGGAAACATCGGCAGTTGAAAATTGGATTGCCGACAAGGATTTTCTGAAAGAAGACGAAACCGTCAACTTGAAAAATGAAATCGGCAAGCCTTATTTTGACGGACTGAATGTTGCTTTGGCGAAGGCTGAAACTTGGAAGGATTTGGAAGATTTGCCGACTTTCGACCAGATTGCATCGCGTTTTACGGATTCGGAAAGCGTTCTGCCTCATTTCATTACGAAGTTCCAGTTTGTGTTTTATCTGTTGCATTTGCCTGGTATGGCCAATTCGCGCGAACGCTTGATTTGGAACATGGACAGAATGTTGCGCGATGCCGTTGATGAACTTTCGGAAGACGAATTGATGCCTTTCATCGACACGATTTTTGACCTTGCCGATGAGCTGCGCAAGGAATATATGTCGGCGGTGCTCGATTTCCAGTTGACTTTGGGCAAGAAAATCATTGATGTCGACAAGACCGAGCAAAAGGAACTC
>JAZQPN010000233.1:0-1996 GCA_045628585.1 Bacteroidales bacterium
AAAAAAGCAAAGAAAATCGCTGCGATTTCGCAGCCGTTCCTTTCCGCGCAGCTCATGAGAAACGCGTATGCCTCGCCGATGCTGTCATAAGCACCCTTGCGGCAGACAGCGTCCGGAACCGGAGGGGAGAATCAAGAAGTATTTTAACACGGGCCGGGTGCACGGGGGCTTGATCACCGGGGATTTGCTTGCGTCATATCTCTTCCGTTTCCTCAATTACCTCGGCATGAACGGTGACCCTGCCTTCATCAGGGCATTTCGCATCAAAGCATTTTGCTCGTTTGTTCCCATAAACCAAAGACGCTCCATTTAACAGAGCATACACCATTGGATAAATACCATTCCATAACTCATGGCATATCGGCGGACATAAATCCTCAACAATGTACTCATCACCTGTTTTGCAATATCCGCACCGACACTTGCTATTTACTATCGTTATTTTTACTTTGCTCATTGCTGCTCCTGCAAATTTTCATTTGTTCACCTCTACAAACTGGGATTTGTAACGTCAAAGTGCATTGATTGCATCTGCTATTTCGCTTATGCTCTTGCCGTTCGTATCGATCTTGACGGTGTCAAGATTCTGATACATTCCGATCCTTGCGATGCTTTTGTCAATCACATCTGCGGTGCGGATTCCGCTTTCAATATCCGCCAAAAGCCGGCTTTTCAGATTGGCTTCATCGACCGTCAGCGAAACTTTGACAACCTTGCAATCTGCTGTATCAAGCGCGTCGATGATAGTGTTGATAATGGACTGCTCATGCATCACCCAGCAAAAAATCACGTTTTCATAAGCGGAACAATGCAGGAAACTGTTCAAAAGAAAACAGATATTGCGAAGAACCATTGTCTTCGTTTCTTCCGTTACCTTAAACGGATTGGCATTCCAACACCAGTCACCGTCCAAAAAAACAGCGTTCGGGAGTGTTTCCTTCATTTTTTGGCACACTGTCGTCTTGCCAACGCCCATCGTGCCTCCGATCAAATAAATCGTTTTCATTACTTTGTTATTCTCCGCAAATTCTGATTTTTCTATTTATATTGTTATAGCCCATCTTTTCGGTCATGTTATGCAGGCTCTTGTCGTACTGTGTTTTGCTGATCGCGTTCCGTTTCGGAAAGTTATCCGGCAGCTTTTTCTGCTTCCGCTGAAATACTAGGGCAATACCGCACAATTCTGGATGCGGTATTGCGCAGTCAGATTTTTATCGTGAATTGTGCGGTGTTGCCCTAGTTTATTTTCTCCGCTCAATAGGCAGGTACAGATCTTCAATTGAAATCTTCTCCGAGTATAATTCATGCGGAGAGACAATATGGAACATAGGGTAGCGCTCCGTTTTGCCCTCTCCGTTTTCATACAGACAGAATTTTTCACTTTCCGCCGCCCATTTTATCAGCTCCTCACGCGTTGCGAGCCAATCCGCTGCTTCGTCAAAATCGGCGTCCTGACACGAGGCAACGGCAAATAAGCCTCCGGGAAGATCGACTATCTCGAAGCCGCAGCAATCCTCCGGCTTCGCTCCTGCCGGAAGAGCATAAAACCATTCTCTTGCGCCGACGCGTTCGTTGTACCACATGAAGTCTCTCGGGTAAAGTTCGTTCGTGAGCAACGCGTGATAAGCACTGAACCATTTGACAAAAGCTTCAAACCTTTCTCCGCTTGTCAGCGGTCCGGAATAAACCGCCTTGACACACGGCAGTTCGATAATACGAATTTTCTGCATTTTGATCCGCCTTTCTGATCCTCAATTAAAAAGGATTCTTTCACCGTTTCATACCGATTAAGTTATAAAGGCAACACCGCGTGATTCTCAGTAAAAGCCTTGAACACGGTATTGTAATAATATAACTATAAATCGTATCATTCGGCTTGTCAACAATCGTTGGCAACATTTTCTCGGTCTCACATCATTGACTAACGAACAGTCTTATGCTTCTCACTCTTTTGGTCATTATGTTTTCTGTCGCAAAAAACGGATAAAGCAAACGA
>JAZQPN010000234.1:0-6310 GCA_045628585.1 Bacteroidales bacterium
GAGCGACAAATAGGGTTCACCTATGAGCCCATAATCCGATAAATCGTATTTTTCCCACAGCAAGCGATTGTCATATTTTGACGAGGAACTGCCATGCATGCAAACCACTTTTACGGGATAATACTGACGGAAATACGACAATTTTTTTTCAAACGACTCACGCGCTTTTTCAAAATCGCCTTCAGCCAATGAAAGATCTTCGTAATGATAGCCAATGGCATGACCCATGCTGACAATTTTCCGAATCACATCAGGCTTGTCGCTTTGCTTCACAATCCGGAAGAAGTAAGTCGACACGACTCCCAAGTCTTGCTCAACCTTGGCCATTTTCAAGGCGTTTTCCGCCTTTTCATCGACATCATGCCGCATAATGACCACCTTGCCAGCTAATGGGCTTACAAGATAGTCTTCAAATTTTTGGAACTGATAGCCTGCGCCGACAAATGCTTGCAGCAGCGACTTGTATGCTTTTATCGTATGATCCAACATCAATTCAATTCATTTTTGGATTCTTTATCAAAAGGTTCCAACAACGGATTCAAATCCTTTACGATTTTGGCAGGCACGCCAGCAACAAGCACTCTCGGAGGAACATCCTTCGTAACCACAGATCCCGTCGCAACAACTGCCTCATCACCGATAGTGACACCAGGAATTATGGTTACATTCGGCATAATCCAAACTCCTTTACCTATCACGGTTTTTTTTATACTACGAGGATACAGCTTCTTCAGAATCGTATCGGACGGAATATTTGCGTGAGCTGTAATAATCGCTCTGTCTCCGATAGATGAATTATCACCAATATAAATCTGATCAGCAAATACCCTATCAAAAATCACCTCGTGACCAATATAGACACCTTTTCCTATATTAATTCCGCGCCATCGCTGCATCACCGTTCTCCACGATTTGACGGGAGTGATAAAAATAAGTTTATCAAGAAAAAAACGCCATAAAAATTTTATCGCGTACCATATTTTTCCAAAGAAACTATCCAAGCCATAAAACTGAAGTACTTCTTTTGCCGGCATGATTATTTTGTTTTTAAATTATACAAATCCTTACAAGTCATGAAATTAAATTCCTTCTTTTGAAAGAACTCCAATTCCCGTTCAAAGATAGGCAATGCTTTTTCGCCCAAATTCTTCACCTTGAGTTTATGACGCAGTACATCGCCCATCAGATAAGAAAAATAATTGCTGGCTCGACGCTGAATCTTGCCACCTTCCCAATCTTCATCGATGAATTCATTCGGATGTGTGAGGAAAACGAACTGACGGCCATTGCACAGCGTCTCCCAATAGAGCAACTGACGCGTCATCCTATTCAAACCTGGAGCAATGCGCATAAATGTCCCGATATACGGAAATCCCATAGCTGAAATCGGCACTTCCATCACTTCTGAATCGCCTTTTTTGAAAATGTTCCCTTCATTCACCAAATATGCTTTTCTCGGTGCCGTAATCCAATGGAGTTTTTTCAAAGCACCAAAAGAAAAAAACATATCCAAACGCTGGGAAGCCACAGAACTATCAACCTTAAAACCAGCTTCTTTCATAATCTGCGGAAACTTCTCGTCCACTCTTGCGGCTGGCGCGCGGAATGAAATCACTTCGTCACCAATAATGTCTTCCAAAATCTGCTTGGATTGTCTTAAATGACTCAACTGCTCATCTGGGGTCAACACATCAAAAGCCTGACTCACCTCATGGGTCAGTCCATGCGAACCGACTTCGTGACCTCTATCATAAGCCATTTTCACCACTTGAGGATACGATGTCGCAATATGTCCCGTGAAGAAAAACGTGGCTTTCACGCCATACCTGTCATACAAATCGAGCAAGCGCGGCATACCCTGATTCAAGACATACTCGCCAGTCTTATCCCTCAGCTTATGATTGAGGATTGACGTTGTTTCAACATCGTTAGTGATTAAGCAAAACTTATCTTTTGACATAGCAGTCTATTAAAAATCAATCCATTATCATCAACCGTTCCACAAATTCCATTTTCTGCGCATCGGGCATGGTGTTGAAACCCTTCTCCATGATTTCCATGAACGCTGCATGTTTCGGTGCAATGACATATTTTCTTTCAAAACCATCAATCACAGCCATGAGATGAATATTGCCATTTGCCGACATTTCGAAGCGCACATTACTGACACTGTGGCCCTTAATCGTTTCGGAAAACTGACGGGGTTTCCAGGACGACATCTTTTCCTTGTATCCATCAGGAACGATAGTCGACAAATACCGTTCAATCCTATCAACCCATATAAACGGAACTCCGTTTTTCAGCGCCAATTCTCTGAAACAAGCGACAGCTTCGCAAACCTGTGCGATGATTTCCGAAGGGTTTTTCACCCCATTTTCGGCTCCAAACGACTTGACATCTTGCACCGTAAAGCCATCCAATTTCCCTTTCAGAGAAAGGCAATGCAAGTAGCGGACACCACGCATATTCAAATCGGCGGTGAAAGTCAAATCGTAGAATGGAGCTATGTGCCATTTACCATTTTCGTCCATAATGAACGATATGTTTTTCACATGGTCATCGGTATTCGACGCGAACACATTGAACACCATGAAACGGAACACTTCGCGGATTTCCGTTTCCGGCAATTTAAGCCGACGACAGACATCG
This sequence comes from Bacteroidales bacterium, assembly GCA_045628585.1. Classification (GTDB taxonomy): domain Bacteria; phylum Bacteroidota; class Bacteroidia; order Bacteroidales; family F082; genus Limimorpha. The sequence goes on from JAZQPN010000234.1 coordinate 2,650, forward strand.
AACAAATCTTCGTAGCTCTCAGCATCAGGATTCACAGCCGCAAGGGTCTGCGTGAAGACCTTCTTTCCGTCAATCCTATCAAAACGCTTTGTCAGGAAATGCTTTTCTCCTTCCACTTCGAGAAAACGGCTTGGCATCATTCGTAGACCTGCCTTGCAAGCCATCTCATAATATGTCATTTCCATTTGCGTGGCAGGATACCCATCGCCAACGGCAAACTTAAGGATATAATAACCAAAACCTTTTAGTCCATCAATCTGTCCAGACCTTATTTCTTTTGTTGTCTCGTTGATGGCAACAACAGCCTTTGGCTGACGGCCTCCTGCGGAAGTTCCAACCTCAAAAAGCCGTTGTAAAGTCAACGATTCTTCAGGCAGGATATGCGCCTCGCTACGTTGTTCATAGATTTTGCAAGCCAAACGCGCCAATTCATCAACAGCAAGATTTTCGGCTTCCTGTCCCGAATCACTTTCTGGGAAATATTCCAAAGCGCCAATGCCTCTTTTCCCAATATACGCCAGTTTGTCAAGTGGCGTTATATCCCTATTTCTTAACCCATGACTCAAAGCCCATTGTTCAAACACAAGACTTCCCCAATTATCAGGCAATGAATCCGCGACAAAAGTAGGCAATCCTGCAAATATTTTCCTTTTGTCGCCAACAATCGGCAGATACGATTTCGCCACGCCCAAAGGAGCGACAAAAGGAAACGGATTCAAACCTGAAGTCAAAAACGACTCGCTATAAGCAAAATACGCCACCCCTTTGCGTTCATCCCAGCGCAAACTTCCAACTTCCTTTCCCCACAAACGTACTTTCAGCACCGTATTTTTCATTGTTTTTTATGTCTGACTCTTTGTTTTTTGTTCCCCGTTAGCTCATCAATCAGATAGGGCGACAAGGGTATTTCCGGCAACATCGCTTCAATATTATCAACCATGCCGATGGTCTTTATCAAGGCGATGAAATTGGTCATCGTAATATTATCAGCCTTTCCTTGCTCAAACTTCCTGATAGTCTGAACTGTCACGCCCGACTTGACCGCCACTTCCTGCTGCGTCTGGCGCGATGCCATTCGGTAGGCACGGAAACGGCAGCCAAGAAGTTTCACCCAATCAGGTCCCGACAATTCATTTGCATCAACCATATCTGAAATTTTCCGCAAAGATAAATATATTTTCTGTTATGTGCGTATTTTTATAATAAAAGACAATATATTTTCTATTAAAATCATTCTTTCACTTATTACAAGCCTTCCAATATCTCCACAATCCGTTCCGCAGCGTGTCCATCCCAAAGTTCAGGAATGGCACCTTTTTTCCATTGACCCGCAAAGAGCATATCCAAAGCCGGCTTGATGGCTTCGGGCTTGGTGCCGATGAGCTCATTGGTACCTATGGTACAAGTCTCAGGGCGTTCGGTGTTATCGCGCAAAGTGATGCAAGGCACACCCATCACCGTGGTTTCTTCGGTGATGCCGCCACTGTCCGTCACCACTGCCTTGGCACGTTCCACCAGATAGTTGAACTCCAGATAGCCCAAGGGTTCAACGATATGCAAATTCGGGAAACGCAGTTTCAGTTGTTCCTCATCACCCCAAAGGTTATAGAAAATCTTTGCCGTGCGCGGATGGATTGGGAATACTATGGGCAAGCCATGCACATTCGTGATGATCTGCTCCATCAACTGGCGCAAATGGTTTTCCTCATCCACATTGGCCGGGCGATGCATGGTCATGATGATATACTCGTGCTCGCGCAATTGCAGTTTGTCCCACAATTCAGTCTTACGGAAACGCGGACGGTTTTTCAGCAAAGTGTCAATCATCACGTTGCCCACACGGAAGATTCTTTGAGGCACACGTTGGAAAGCAAACTTATCCTCGGCCAAGACATCGGCAGAAGGGTTTGATTCTTCTCCCAACACTGCACCAGCACGCAGCAGGTTTCTATCTGCTACATTGCTGGTAGTGAACATATAATCAGCCAGCGAATCCGTCACCATGCGGTTGATTTCCTCAGGCATTGACAAATCCCACGAGCGTATTCCGGCCTCCACATGCGCCACCTTGGTGTTGAGTTTCTTGGCCACGATGGAACAGGCCATGGTGGAAGTGACATCGCCCACCACCAAGACTAAATCCGTCGGATGCGCCAGCAATTCCTTTTCGAACTCCACCATGATATGAGCGGTCTGTTCGGCCTGCGAACCGCCGCCACAACCGAGATTCACATCAGGTTGCGGGATGCCCAACTCCTCGAAAAAAGTATCGGACATGTTCTTGTCATAGTGCTGACCCGTATGGACCAAACGATACTGAATGTTTTTTCCTTCGCTTTGCGCCTTTTGAATGGCATGAATCAGCGGAGCAATTTTCATGAAGTTCGGGCGAGCGCCCGCTATGAGTGTGATATGTTGCATGATTTATTTGAATCTATACTGATAATCAGGATTTTCTTTCATTATGCGTTTACTTTCAGGATAGTTCTCAATGAACCACGTAAAGAAAGCCGTGACATCAATCTTGTCGGAAAGCATCTTCTGACGACGTTGCTGGAACTCTTCCTGAAGGTTCGGCAATGATAGCAGTTCTTGGATCTTGTCATATAGCAAAGCAGGTTCCGAAGAAGGAATGCCAAAAGTCAGTTTATATTTTTGTTCCAATTCCTCCAACACGCCTATTTTCCCCGCAAAATCGTTAAAACGGATGCTTGGTGTGCCCAACATGGCCGCTTCAACCGCCATACTTTGGCTGTCACCAATATACAATGTTGCAAACGCCATGACATGATGTATATCCAATGGATTGATATTCAATCGATATTTTTCGAATTGCGGTTCAAGTTTGCGCTCCGATGTAATATACACATCGCCATATTTGCCTAATATATCAATAAGTTTTTGAGCAATTTCAGCATTGATTCCTCTTGCACCGGCAGCAAGATCATGATAAGCCTTCAACTCAGCAAACCTTAACAGAAAATACGGTTTATCCGGATTGAAATATTTAGCAGCCACTGTCTTATCAGGGACAAAAACATTCGGATGAAGATATGCCAGCTTATGGTATCCGGAATAATGGATAGTCTTATATTCAAATTTACCGTTATCACAAGTGGTTGGAGATAAAATAGTTTGAATAAAGCGACCTGCCATTTTGTAAAAAAGCGGAACCACAGAGGCATCGTCTTCTCCCGTGTTGACTCTGTATCTCCGCATCAACCACCCGACTTGAGCAATTTCAGCAGTAGAGCCTGTAAGCAAATCTATTTTATGTTTTCTGCAATATGATGCTATCCTGATATCCCTTACAAGCATATCCATCAAAATGCCCATTTTGCTTCCCCTATGCGCAGTTTCGTTGATATTGAAATAAGGAAATCCGGAAGCTTTCAGCAAATCCTCCAGAATATCCTTACTCTTGATAAGGAAATGAACCTTATGGCCATCTGTCATCAAGTTCTTGGCCACATGCTTGTATAGATGGAAGTGGGCAGGATGACTGAGTTGAATCAACACGTTCATGGCAATTTCACTAAAGCTGTTCCTTCAATTAATATTACATCATTTTCGTCCTTACACAAAGTTTCCAGCAGGACTCGGTTCTTTTCCGGATACAATTCCTTGACCGAAACTGAAGCTTTCACCAATTGGTCGATGA
>JAZQPN010000235.1:0-3205 GCA_045628585.1 Bacteroidales bacterium
TTGGCAGACTTTGTTGACAACGGAATTTCCGTTCATCTTTTCATCGGCAACCACGACTTGTGGTCATTCGGCTATCTGAGTGACGAAATCGGCATCCAATTGCATCGCGAACCCGAAACCATAATGCGCAAAGGCAAGAAAATTTTTCTTGTTCACGGCGATGGCAGAGGTCCAGGCGACAAAGGCTATAAATTCCTGAAAAAAGTCTTTGAATGTAAATTCAACCAATTCCTATTCAGATGGTTGCACCCCGACCTTGGCATCGGTTTAGCCTTGAAGTGGTCGCACAATCACCGGTTGAAAAAACTTCGCAAGGAAGTGGAATGTGGTTATTACAACGATGTAGAGAAAACACGGCTTTACCAATATGCGCAAGAGCAAATCCAACTTGACCCAAGTATAGATTTCTTCATTTTCGGTCATCAGCACAAGCCCATGCAATACCAAACCGGCGACGCCCAGACTACCGTTGTCGGCAACTGGATTCGGGATTTCAGCTATGCCGTCTTTGACGGAGAAAAGGTTGAATTAAAGCAGTTTAAGGAATAAAGCAACCTTCAAAAAAACAATATTATGACAAAGAAAGAAGCATTACAACTATTCGAGGAGCGAAAAGTCCGCACCGTTTGGGATGACCAAGAAGAGAAATGGTATTTTTCGGTAGTGGATGTGGTAGCAATCTTAACAGGCAGTCCAAATCCTCAAAACTATTGGAAAGTCCTAAAACACAGACTAGCGAAAGAAGGAAACAAGTCGGTTACAAATTGTAACCGACTGAAATTGATGTCTCCTAAAGACGGCAAGCATTATTATACAGATGTAGCTGATACCGAGCAACTTTTCCGTCTCATCCAAAGTATTCCTTCTCCAAAAGCAGAACCCTTTCAAGCAATGGATGGCGCAAGTGGCCAGCTAACAAATCTTTAAATATTTGAATTATTAAATTTTTAAATCTTTAAATAAAACATACACACAATGGAAAAAACAAAGCAATACATTGAAGCCAACAAAGACCGCTTTTTGGATGAGCTTTTTGGCTTGATTAGAATTCCTTCAATCAGTTCAGAATCAGCACACAAGCCAGACATGATTCGTTGTGCCGAATACTGGCGCGATGCCATTCTGAAAGCCGGTGCCGACAAAGCCGAAGTGATGCCAACCGACGGCAATCCAATCGTTTACGGCGAAAAGATCATTGACCCGAAACTGAAAACTGTTTTGGTTTACGGTCACTACGATGTCATGCCTGTCGACCCAATCGAGCTTTGGAACACCAATCCTTTTGAGCCCGTCATCAAGGACGGCAAGATTTGGGCACGTGGCGCCGACGACGACAAAGGCCAATCGTTCATGCACGCCAAGGCTTTCGAAACCATGGTCAAAACCAACACCTTGCCTTGCAATGTGAAATTCATGCTCGAAGGCGAAGAAGAAATCGGTTCGGGCAGCCTCGCCAAATGGATTGTCACCAACAAGAAACTCGTCAAAGCCGACATCATTTTGGTTTCCGACACCAGCATGATCGCCACCGACGTTCCGAGCATCACCACGGGTTTGAGAGGCCTCGCCTACTGGGAAATCGAAGTCACCGGTCCGAATGCCGACCTCCATTCAGGTCTGTTCGGCGGTTCCGTTGCCAATCCGCTCAACGCTTTGTGCGAAATGATTGCCAAATGCATGGACGAAAACAACCACATCACCATCCCGCATTTCTACGACGATGTCGTCAACTGCTCACGCCGTGAACGTCAGTTGCTCAACATGGCGCCTTACGATGAAAAAGCTTACAAGAACAGCCTCGGCGTGAAGGCTTTACGCGGTGAAAAAGGCTACACCAAGATTGAGCGCGTAGGCGTGCGCCCGACCTTCGACCTCTGCGGCATGTGGGGCGGTTATACCGGCGAAGGCAGCAAGACCGTTTTGCCATCAAAGGCTTACGCAAAACTTTCATGCCGTTTGGTGCCTAACCAAGACCACGAGAAGATTGCCAAACTGGTGAAGAATTACCTTGAAAAGAATGCACCGAAATATGTCACCGTTAAGGTTACGCCTTTGCACGGCGGACAAGCCTATGGCTGCCCAATCGACCTGCCGGCCTACAAAGCTGCCGAACAAGCCTACATGGACACCTACGGCAAGCTGCCAATCCCGATGCGCTCAGGCGGCAGCATTCCGATCATCTCCGCTTTTGAACAGGTTCTTGGCATCAAGTCCATCCTGATGGGCTTCGGCCTTGGCGAAGATGCCATCCACTCGCCAAACGAAAACTACCGCCTCGACCATTTCTACAAAGGCATCGAGACCATCATCGCTTTCTATCAGCATTTCGCCGAAATCTAACGCTTTATCAAGCATAATTCACATAGGGCTGTCTTTTCAACAGCCCTATTTTTTATTTTTGCATTATGAAAGCTCGGCTCTATATCACGTTTTTTCTCATTCTCCTTTGCGGGTTCCTAAAAGCGAGTCAACCACTGCCCAAGGAAACCACAAGCATAATCCGACAATTGTATGTCTTTGACAACGGATTAGTCAGAGCCATTGGAGCCATTGAAGAAAATGCTGACATTGAAAGTCTTGCTGGCAAACGGTTATTTCCCGAAAACGTCTGTGGAGATATTATTTGGTTCTGCGAAAGCGACCCATTACCTATGCAAATTCCTGAAGACGAACAGCTTTTCATCAGAAAAGTCACCGTTTACCTATCAGAACTTGCCGAAGAAGAAAACTACAATGAACTGAACGAAACGTTGCAGAAAATAAAACGATTTCAAACAAAAAATGGTGGAGAAACCTTACCCACTGAATTTGCCGCAAAAACCGACATCCTTTATAATAGTAAAGGGAATGAAATTGCCCTATTTTCAATTCTTGTTTCCGTTTTCTGCATTAGTTTGTTTTGTCTTTTGAAAAAGCGGGAAAACAAAACAGCAAATACGATTTTGGCAACTATTGTTTTCCTTTACATCGCCCTAAACATGGCATGCCGTTGGATCATCGAGAAGCACATTCCTTTAACAAGCAATTATGAAATCATTCTGTTTTTATCCCTTTGCACACTAATAATCAACGTAATAGCAAGCAAGAGCAGCAAGACTTCGCAGATAATCAATGCCATAATTGCAATCATAACACTAGCGGCAAACATTTGCTGCGACAAAAGCATTTCCGCCTTGAACAGCCTGCTTGACTCACCCCTTTTGGC
>JAZQPN010000236.1:0-2845 GCA_045628585.1 Bacteroidales bacterium
ACCGACTTGTAACGGATCTAGTGTGGGCGTGTCGAAGGTGAAGACAATGGAACAATTCGTCCCGGCCATGGAAAAGGCAATGGCGGCTGGCGGTCAGGTGATGTGCGAAAAGTTTGTCAGTGGCCGTGAATTTGGCTGCGGTGCCATGAAATATGATGGCAAAATGATGGTTTTTCCGCTGACCGAAATTTGCAGCAAGAACGAATTTTTCGATTACGAAGCGAAATATACCGCTGGAAAATGCGATGAAATCACGCCGGCAGAAGTTGATGAGGAAATCGAAATCGAAATCAAGGCAACGACGGCCATGCTGTACGAAAAGCTTGAATGTAAGGGTTTTGTCCGCATGGATTACATTGTCAGCGACGAAGGCGTTTTCTTCATCGAAGCCAATATCGTTCCCGGCATGTCGGAGGCCAGCATCATTCCGGCTCAGGCGCGTTGCTTCGGCTTGACGCTTGACCGTTTGTTCGATATGGCTATTGAAAATGTGATGAAATAATCCTTATAGGTGAGTTTGGAGTGGAAATCGCCTGAAAAATCATAGATTTCCACTTCAAACTGACTAAATTTCGGTAGTTTGGAGTGGAAATCGTGTAAAAAAATCACGATTTCCACTTTTTGTATCTGTTTTTTGCTTTCCTTTGCAGAAAATTATGTTGCAATATGATTGGACGTGAAAAGGAACAACGTGAACTGCTTGATTTACTGGATAAAGACGAGTCGCAGTTTTGCGCGGTTTATGGCAGACGGCGTGTTGGAAAGACCTATTTGATACGGGAGACTTTCGACAATCATTTCGCTTTTTCCCATACGGGACTTGCGAATGTCGAAAAGGAACAGCAACTCGCTGAGTTTAAAGACTCTCTGAAACGGTATGGTGCAAAAAAAATCCGAACGCCGAAGGACTGGTTTGAGGCTTTTCATCAGTTGGAGCATCTTTTGGAGGCTTCTGAGGGAAACAAAAAAGTGGTTTTCATCGATGAATTGCCTTGGATGGACACGACGAGCAGCAACTTTGTCAGTGCTTTGGAACATTTCTGGAACGGCTGGGCCAATATGCGTAAGGATATCGTGCTAATTGTCTGTGGCAGTGCGACTTCATGGATGATGAGTAAAATCGTCATGAACCATGGCGGTTTGTATGGCAGGCTCACGTCGCAGATTTTCCTGAAACCTTTTTCGCTGCATGAATGTGAATCGTATGCCGAGTATTTAGGCGTAAACCTGTCGCGTAAGGACTTGGCTGAAGCCTACATGATTTTGGGTGGTGTACCTTTCTATTGGTCGCATCTGAAACGAGGGGAGAGCCTCGCGCAAAACATTGACAGGCTGTTTTTTGCCGATGATGCAAAACTGGCCAACGAGTTTGATGCGTTGTACAAGTCGCTTTTCAAGTTCCCGACACCTTATATTACGATAGTTTCTGCGCTTGCTAAGAAAAAGGCCGGCATGACGCGTAAAGAAATTCTTGATGAGACGGAACTGCTTGATAATGAGACTTTCATACGTGCGTTGCGTGAACTGGAACAATGCGGTTTCATTCGGAAATACGCCATGTTGGGCCGTAAGGTTAAGGGTGCCATTTATCAGTTGATGGACAATTACACGCTTTTCTATTTCCAGTTTTTGCAGGATGGCAGGAAAGATGCGCATTTTTGGTCGAACAATATCGTCTCGCCGCAGCATTATGCTTGGTCGGGTTTGGCTTTCGAGCGTGTCTGTCTGCAGCATTTGCCGCAAATCAAGCGGAAATTGGGCATTTCGGGTGTTGTCAGTAATGCGTATTCTTGGGCGTATAGCTTTAAGGATGAGGAAGATAAGATTGTGAAATTTCAGATAGATTTGCTGATTGACCGCAACGACAATATGATAAATCTTTGTGAAATGAAATTCTCGACTTCCGAATACGAGGTTTCAAAATCGGAAGAAGAGCATCTTCGTCGCCGTTTGTCGCGTTTCATTGAAGCGACAAAGACTGAAAAATCAATCAATTACACGCTTGTAACGACTTGTGGACTGGTGCCGACAAAGCATAGCAATGTTTTCCAGCAGGTTGTCGTTTTGGACGACCTTTTCGAAAAATCCTTATAGGTGAGTTTGGAGTGGAAATCGCCTGAAAAATCATAGATTTCCACTCCAAACTGACTAAATTTCGGTAGTTTGGAGTGGAAATCGTGTAAAAACTGGTGGATTTCCACTTGAAACTGAAACACGAAAACGGAATCTCAATTGAGGTTCCGTTTTCGTGTTATTTTTCTACCCGTTTCACAATCAGCACACTAATCTCAAACAAAAGGTAGATTGGGATGGCCACAAGCGACAGTGTGAAAGCATCGCCAGTAGGAGTAATGATGGCGGCAAGTGTCACGATGGCTACGATGGCGTGACGCCGGTATTGTTTCATGAAGGCGCTTTTCAGCACGCCCATCTTGGCCAGAAGCCAACTCAGTACGGGCAGCTCAAACACCAAACCAATCATCAGCGAAAGCATGAGCAGGGTGGAGATGAATGACTCGAGCGAGATGAGGTTTGCTACATCGTCGCTGACTTGATAGGAGCCGAGGAAACGTACGGTGAGCGGAAATATCAGGAAATAGTTGAGCAGCACGCCTACGATGAACATCAGGTAGCCGCTTGTCACGGCACGCACGGCAAAATGCTTTTCATTGTCGTACAGTGCTGGCGCAATGAATCCGAACAGCACATATATTATATAGGGCGATGTTGCCAGCAACCCCACATACAATGCCACCTTCATGTGAACGATGAACTGTTGTGCAAGGTTCACATTGATAAGCGATAATGAAAATTGAGAGACATCACCCGACAGCCTTTGAAAGAG
>JAZQPN010000237.1:0-2098 GCA_045628585.1 Bacteroidales bacterium
TCGTTCAAGGTGTAGCGCACTTTTGCCATGACTTCGCCTGGATAACCGGCTTCGCCATCGGCTGAAAGATAAGTGAACACTACGCTTTCGCCTTCGATGCGGCTGGCCCATTTCTGATTGGCGAAACCAATGTTGCCGCCGTGCAAATGATGATGTCCGTCACCCGTGTTGATTTCCAACTGATAATCATTTCCATCGATGCTGAATTTGCCGTGGTTGATGCGGTTGGCAAAACGGCCTGGCACTTTTCCGGCGCATGGGCCGTCGCCCAAATAATCCAAGGCATTGGGATAACCCAAAACGATGTCATCCATCTTGCCATTGCGGTCAGGCGTCAAAATGGAAACGATGCCGGCACCGATGTCGCTCAGTTTCACCTCGATACCATTGTTATTGCTTAATGTGTAGAGCATGATTTCCTTGCCACAGGAAGTCTTGCCCCAAACTTGTCTTTCGATTTTCATATTACCAAAGCTTATTCGGATAAACGCCTTTTTCAATCAGGTTGACAATCTTCTTCATCACATCCGGCTTGTCTTCCTTGTAGGTCACGCCGAACCATGAAGCATCGCTCGACAGCACTTTCAGCTTGGCATGGCCGTCGTTGATGGACTGGTTGACCATCAAAGGAATGAAAAATTCAGCCTTGATGTTGGTTGTGGCCGGACCATTCAGGAATTCGACGAAACCTTTTTGTGAATATTCGAAGAAATCAGGCGTGAAGCCGAAGAAGTTCATGGAGACCAATGAATCCAGGTCGAGTGGGTGAGAGCCGGTTTCATCGGTATAGGCAGCGCCGCCGTCCTCGGTGTGGCCGATGGCAGTGCGCTCGACGATGGTCTTCAGGTTGCCGCAACGGTTGGCCGTGCAGATGCCGCGTGAAACAGTGCCGAAATCCGACATGGTGTTTCTCAGTTTGTAAGCCACCATGCTGTAGGCGCCTTTCTTGCCTTCGCAATCCATAAGGTATTTGGCCATCACTTCGTAGGCTTCCTTGCCATAGAAATCGTCGGCATTGATGACGGCAAACGGCTCATTGATAACATCTTTCGCCATCAAAACGGCATGGCATGTACCCCAAGGCTTGACGCGACCTTCGGGAACGCTGAAACCTTCCGGAAGACTGTCGAGGCTCTGATAGACATATTCGACAGGCATTCCGAAACGCTCGGTGTTGTTGATGCTTTCGAAGGCTTCGGCGAAATCCTTACGGATGACGAAAACGACTTTTCCGAATCCGGCGCGCTTGGCATCGAAAATGGAATAATCCAAAATAGCTTCATTGTTCGGGCCTACGCCGTCCATTTGCTTCAGGGCTCCGTAACGTGAACCCATTCCTGCTGCTAAAACTAATAATGTTGGTTGCATGATTTATTTTTTTTGTTTGTTAATTTGTTTCCAATCAGCTCCCTGAGCTTGTCGAAGGGGCAATTCAATTATTCACCTTTCGTTTTCATCCGTCATTTCGACAGGCTCAATGAGCGGGATTTTTGCAGTTCCCTGAGCTTGTCGAAGGGGCGGTTTGCTTTTTGATAAATCAGGTAGTTTGTCTAATTCACCTTTTATTAATGCTTCTTTTTTCTTCCTACTCCAACCTTGTATTTGCTTTTCTCTAAAATATGCTTCATCAATACGGTCGTATTCTTCAAAATACACAAGTTCGACAGGCAAATGCTTGCGAGTGAAATTGGCACCTTGTCCGGACTGATGCTCTGCCAATCTTTTTTCCAAGTCATGCGTGCTACCGGTATAATACAAGCCGTTTGCACATTTTAGTATATAAACACAGGGTTTCATCGATAATTTACTTTTTCATTTTTCCATCCGCCCTTTCGACAGGCTCAATGAGCGGGATTTTTGCAGCTCCCTGAGCTTGTCGAAGGGGCGATTCAATTGATTGCTCTTTCAATTTCATCCGTCATTTCGACAGGCTCAATGAGCGGGATTATTACAACTTCCGGGCGCCATCGGAAATGACGACATCGTAGACCTTTGGCTCGTGACCGAATTCCTTGATGAAACGGTATTTTGCCTTGGCTACGAAATCGTCATACAGGTCTTCCTTGACCAGATTGATGGTGCAGCCGCCGAAACCGCC
>JAZQPN010000238.1:0-7685 GCA_045628585.1 Bacteroidales bacterium
TGAAGGGAGTTCCAAAAGACGCTGTTTTTCAATCCATTCCAAGTCGCCCTCGTTACATTCAATCTGCTCGCCCGTCCATTCGGTGCAAACAAAAATGTGCATCTGTTCGGCCGGCCAGATGTCGGAAACGAAAGTCACGATACCACAATAGCGCCATTCGGTGACAGTAAAACCCGTTTCTTCCCTGATTTCGCGCAGCATGCAGTCTTCGGGGCTCTCCCCTTCCTCAAATTTTCCGCCGACGCCAATCCACTTGTCATGGTTTTCGTCGTTTTGCTTTTTCGTGCGATGCAGCATCAGGTATTGGCTGCCGCGCTCAAGGTAACATTGTGTGGTCTGTTTCATTTCAATTAAGGTCTTAAAAATTCAAAATAGTTTTCAGGCGTTATAGCAACAGATTGATTTACAGCATAATTATTCAAAAACGACTCAGGAAATTTCGTCTTCGACTTATTCGGATTCCATTTCATCTCAAAAACCGAAAACGCTCCGTCTTTTTCCTCAACGTAATCGATTTCCTGCTGTTGCATCGTGCGCCAGAAATAGGTCAGGCAACGATAATCGGAATAATGATTCCGTTTCAACCGTTCGCAGATGAAGAAATTCTCCCACAAAGCACCCATATCCTGACGCAATCCGACTGGCGCAAAACTCTGAATGACAGCGTTTCGCACACCGTTATCCCAGAAATAAAACTTTTTCGCCTTTTTCAACTCGTTACGCATATTTCGGTTCAAGCCCTCCAAGCGGAAAACGATGAAACATTTCTCCAACAAATCGATGTATTTCTCAACCGTCTTGTTATCGGTGCCCACTGTCTGCGCCAGCTCATTAAACGAGACTTCGTTCCCCACCTGAAATGCCAAAGCCTTGACAATCTTATTGATTAAGGTCGGGCGTCGCAAGCCATCCAAAGCCAGCAAATCCTTATACAGATAGCTGTTTATCAAGTCCAAAATGATGTTTTCCGCCTCTTCAGGATGGTTAATCACCTCTGGATACGAGCCATAAATCAGCCTTTGCTCCAAGGTTTGCTTTATGAAAAGATAGCCCTTGTCATCGTAAAGTTCCGAAATCGAAATCGGATACAGATGATACTCGTATTTGCGTCCCGTCAAAGGCTCATTCAGCAGGTTTTGCAGGTCAAACGACGACGAACCCGTCACAAGAATCTGAACATCAGGGAAATTATCGACCATGCGCTTCAAGGTCAGGCCTATGTCGGGCACTTGCTGTGCTTCGTCAATCAAAATCACTTTGTTATTTCCAATCAGCAGGCGCAAATCCTCAGAATTAGGTTTGTCTAACATCTCTTTCATCTCCGGCTCGTCGCAATTCAACGACAAAACGGGAACATTCATATTGCCGACCAAATGTTTCATCAAGGTGCTTTTTCCCACTTGCCGTGCGCCAATGAGAATAATCACCTTGCCTTTGAACATTCTTTCCTCAATGACTTTTTGCAATTGCCTTATAACCATACTTATCCATATTATTTCGGCTGCAAAGATAAGCATTATTTTTATACTAATCCCAAAATTTGCCTAATTTTTAGGATTACAATCCCAAATTTTATGCAATTTTTGGGATTACAATCCCAAAATTCACCTTATTTTTGGGAATAGCACTATTTCACGAAGGATAACAACGAAAAAAAAGGCGGCCTTACGAGCCGCCTTTGTTGAATTAAGTCGTGATGACAAATTAGATGATGCCTTGAGCCATCATAGCCTTAGCAACGCGCATGAAACCGGCGATGTTAGCACCCTTGACGTAGTTGATGCTACCGTCAGCTTGCTTACCGTATTCAACGCACATGTCATAAATGTCGTTCATGATCTTGTGGAGCTTCTGGTCAACTTCAGGAGCAGTCCAGTTGATGTGAGCAGCATTCTGGCAGATTTCGAGGCCAGAGGTAGCAACGCCACCAGCGTTGACAGCCTTACCTGGAGCGAAAGGAATACCAGCGTTCTGGATGTAAGCGATAGCTGCTGGCTGGCAACCCATGTTGGAGATTTCAGCAACATACTGAACGCCGTTAGCAACCAATTCCTTAGCATCGTCTTCGTTCAATTCGTTCTGGAATGCTGATGGGCAAGCGATGTCGCACTTCACCATCCAAGCCTTCTTACCAGGAGTGAAGATGGCCTTGCCTGGGAACTTGGTAGCCATGTCTTCAACCTTGTTACGACGTGAGTCGCGCATGACCAGCATATAGTCGATCATTTCCTTGTTGATGCCTTCTGGGAGTTCGCAAACGCCGTCTGGGCCTGACAGAGCGACGACCTTAGCGCCGAGTTCTGTAGCCTTTGTAGCAGCACCCCAAGCCACGTTACCGAAGCCTGACAGAGCGACTCTCTTGCCTTCCATTGTTTCGCCCTTCTGGTGAACCATGCGGTCGACATAGTACATAGCACCGAAACCGGTAGCTTCAGGACGGATCAAAGAACCACCCCAGCCATAGCTCTTACCAGTCAGAGCGCCTGTGCTGTGTTCGCGAGCGAGCTTCTTGTAAGCGCCATAGAGGTAACCGATTTCACGGCCGCCAACGCCGACGTCACCAGCTGGTGAATCTTGGTCAGCACCGATGTTGCGCCACAATTCATACATGAAAGCCTGGCAGAAACGCATGATTTCAGCATCTGATTTGCCTGTTGGGTCGAAATCAGCACCGCCCTTGCCACCACCGAGTGGAAGGTTGGTCAGTGAGTTCTTGAAGATCTGTTCGTAGCCCAAGAACTTCAGCATTGAAACGTTAACTGCTGGGTGGAAACGGAGGCCGCCTTTGTAAGCGCCAAGAGCTGCGTTGTACTGAACACGGTAGCCGAGGTTAACCTGGACTTCACCTTTATCGTCAACCCATGTAACACGGAATGTGAAGATGCGATCTGGTTCAACGAGACGTTCAACGATCTTAGCAGCTTCAAATTCTGGATGCTGGTTGTAGACTTCTTCGATTGATTCGAGCACTTCGCGTACTGACTGCAAATACTCATTTTCGCCTGGATGTTTCTTTTCCAGGGCGACCATAATGTCATTTACTTTCATTTTATTAGTTTAATTTTTAAAGGTTTATGTGTTTACTTTAACAAGTTAAGTTCTTTCAAAACGCTAACTTTTGAATTATTTCGCTGCAAAGGTAACATTTTTAATTGTACAAACGGATTTTACTTGAAATTATTTTCTTCACGTTTGTGAATTGTAGATTCGATTTCTTCTCCGTATTCGAAAATACTGGTTTTGGCCACCGTTCCATCAGGGTTGTAATAGGTTTCCAAACCATGTTTCAGGTTATCTACATAATTGGTAACCAAACATTTATAACCCGACATTTCATAACCAATCTGTTGGCCTGTGCCCATCACGTAATTTGCGGTCGATGCAAGTGAACCGTCAGAATAGAACAACATCCACGAGCCATCCATCATGCCGTCGACATACTGGCCTTCGGTGAAAATCTGTCCGTTTTCGTACCATTTCACGATTGGGCCGTTCAGTTTCCCTCCCTTATAGTGTTCTTCCGATGCCAAAATGCCCTTCATCGAGTATGAATGGTAAATGCTGTCGAGTTCGCCATTCTTGTAGAAACCATCTTCCATGATGTTGCCGTTCTCGTACCAGCGCGTCATCTTTCCGTTCATCTTATTATTCTGATAATCAACCTGAAACTGCTTGCGTCCATTTTCATAATACCATGTGCAGGTGCCATTCAGCACATCGCCTTCATAACTGAGTTCCGATTTCAGGTTGCCGTTATCCCAATACGACTTGCGGGTCCCATCGTCACACGACGACAGAAACAAGACTGCTAAAGCCAATAGAAAAATCGTTTTCTTCATAGTAAATCAAATCATTTCACTGTCTCGGAAAGATTGACAGGTTTTAGTTCAACATCCTCATTATCATATTGATAAATACTCCATTGATAGTTTTCCAAACCATTATCAGAAGCTGTTTTCACGAAACGGAAAGAATTCGACAGCAGCGGCATTTCGAGATTCAGAAGGCAATCTTTCGGTTCGTGGCCATAGCGCATAAAGGCGTTCAAGAAGTACCATGCCGCATCAAACCCTGAGAACGCGTATTCGGTTGGCTCGCAACGGTATTTTTTCCTGAACTGCAGTACGAAACGCTTGGCTGCATTTTGGTTGTAATCGACAAAAACGTCACTGAAATATATTGCATTCAGTTTCAGCAAGTTTTCAACCAACAGCTTGTCCAAATCCGACCAATCGGGCATGGCCACCAATGTGATTTTATATCTTTCTGCCGTTTTATTCAATCGGTTAAGTATCTGGGTTGCAAAGACATTACTATTGCCATAAGCAATAACGACATTGTTGCGGACTGAGGATAGGCCCTGATTGAAATCATTCATGTCGTCAGTCCCATAGACATAACGCCACACGCTGTTGGGCACCTTGACATTGTCCAATTCACCATTTTCGACATCTTTTGTCGCATAAAACTGACCTTCAACCTCAATTGTCGGAGGAAGATTAACTCCTTTCTGCTGACGACGGGCTTCCTCTTGGGCATAGCGCATGAAATCCTCTGCCGTAAGCATCACCTCCGACTTGACGGCCATATTCAGCAAACGTTCCATTTCATCCAAGTATTCGGAAGAAGTCTCGGCAAGGCTTTTCTGGCACACTATGGAGACGTTGGAGTCTCCATAATACTTGTTGATCAAACAAGCCAGCTGAGACAACTGCGCTGATGAAGAAGGTTTCAGTTTCACGACGTAAGGATTATCCTCCACAATGTTTTCGCGCGTCGACAAAGGATTCACGATAAGGATCCTGTGTTCTTTCGCATATTCCTGGACTACGCCGAACGACTTGCTGAAAAACGGTCCCACTATCAAATCGACTGGATGACTTTCGATATGACTGAGTGCATTTTGCGCAGTGCCAATGTTTTCCGTCACATCAATGACTTGCAAATCCACCTGCAATCCGCAATGGCGTTTCAGCGAGTCAACTGCAATCATAAAACCTTCGTAAAACTGAAGGAATGAGAACGGACGGGCCTTTTTCGACTTCACGACACTTTCAGGCGAGACCGCGATGTCATTCACCTCTCCCAGATACAAAGGAATAAGCAACGCCACCTTGTAACATTCTTTGGCATTCCCTGCCATCTCTTCACAATCAGATGCAAAAAGCGGTTCGTCCTCAACGGCAATAGGCTCCGGTTCGTCCTCAACGGCGACAGGCTCTGTATCGGATTCAACAGGCTGTTCCTCCGGTTCCTCTTTCACTTCCTCGCCATCATCATCAATAGCGACTGCCGGAAAACCGGAAAACTCAACTTTTTCTATCGGAATCAGGACAACCTGATTCGAAAAAACGTGTGAACCGACAGCTGGATTCAATGTCCTGAACGTATCTTCATCGACCTTCCATTTTCGCAACAAACTCGAAGTCTTTTCTGTCATCTCTACTTTATGGACCAGATATTCCTCTTCGTTGCGGACTAACGGAACATAGATAACCGTTCCTTCAGCCGGTTCATTCGTCAACCCAGGGTTAACGGTCTTGAAATCAGCCAAATCGATGCCAAATTTCTTCGCAATCGTGTAAAGGTTTTCACCTTTTGAAAACGTGTAGGTTCCGTTATCAGTGTTTGTTTCATGCGGTTCTTCGACCTTGTTTTCAACCACATTCTGAGCAGGTTGCGTTTCTTCCTCAGAGAAATCGGCCACAGGGATTCCTATCACCATTTCCGCTTTCAGTCCGTCATTGACTTCAGGATTCTTTCGCGTAATTTCCTCAATGGAAACATGATAGGCTTTCGAAATGCTGTACAAGGTCTCCCCTTGCTTCACATGGTGCATGTAATATTCCACGCCACCGACCGTTACGGTTTCCTTTGACCGTTCCACAACAACCTGAGCATCAGCAAGCAAAGGCACGAAAGCAGTCAGCAAAAATATCAAAATTATCTTTTTCATATCGAATTTCTATAATTGAGGCGGCAAAAATACAAAATTATTGCACGCAAACAAAAATGCGGAACAGTCGAAGCCATTCCGCATTGTAAAAACTACTCTATAAAGTTATCGGTTTTCTGTTTCCAGTAAAAATTACCCAAAAGTCCAAGTCACTTTCAACTTTTCACTTTTTCACTTTCAACTCTCAAAAAAAAACTCAAACAATTCAACCATTCAATAATCATTCCCATTCGATGGTCGCAGGCGGTTTAGACGAAATGTCGTAACAGACGCGATTCACGCCCTTCACCTTATTAATAATATCGTTCGACACTTTGGCAAGGAACTCGTAGGGCAGATGCACCCAGTCGGCAGTCATGCCATCGGTCGAAATGACGGCACGCAAGGCGATCGTGAACTCATAACTGCGTTCATCGCCCATCACGCCAACCGATTTCACTGGCAGCAATATCGTGCCCGCCTGCCAAATGCTATCATACAGGTTGTCAGCCATTTCATTCGGATAGGATGCGCTTGGCAACTCGCAAGGCCAATTGCGCAAACCCTTGATGAAAATATCATCGGCATCGCGCAAGATGCGGAGTTTTTCTTCGGTGACTTCGCCCAAAATGCGGATGCCCAAACTCGGTCCTGGGAAAGGATGACGGCCAATCAGTTCACGCTTGATGCCCAAAGCACGGCCTACGCGGCGCACTTCGTCCTTAAACAGCGTGCGCAGCGGTTCCACAATTTTCAGGTTCATCTTTTCCGGCAAGCCGCCCACATTGTGGTGCGACTTAATCTTGCAACTTGGTCCATTCACGCTGACGCTCTCGATGACATCAGGATAGATGGTGCCTTGAGCCAGCCAACGTGCGCCTTCAATCTTTTGGGCTTCAGCATCAAAGACTTCGATGAATGTCGAGCCGATGGCTTTGCGCTTGGCCTCTGGGTCAGTGACGCCTTCCAGTTTCTTCAGGAACAACGCACCGGAATGGACGCCTATCACATTCAGTCCCATTTCCTTATAGGATTCAAGGACTTCTTCAAATTCATTTTTGCGCAGCAAGCCGTTGTCAACGAAAATGCAGGTCAGGTTCTTGCCAATAGCCTTATTCAGCAAAACGGCAGCCACGGTGCTGTCGACGCCACCCGAAAGGCCGAGAATCACTTTGTCGTCGCCAAGCTGCTGGCGAAGGCTTGCAACGGTATTGTCGATGAACGAATCCGGTGTCCAGTCGCCTTTGCAGCCGCAGATGCCAAGGGCGAAATTAGCCAAAATCTGAGGGCCTTCCTTGGTGTGGAATACTTCGGGATGGAACTGCACGGCGTATGTCTCTTCACCATCAATCTTATAGGCGGCATTTTCAACATCTTCCGTCGAGGCGATGATGCGTGCTCCAGCTGGCAATTTGGCAATCGTGTCGCCGTGGCTCATCCACACCTGGCTCGATTTGCTCACATTTTTGAACAAAGGCGAAGCCTCGTCGACGATGGTCAGCATGGCACGGCCATATTCGCGGGCGATGGAGCCATTCACCTCACCGCCAAAGTGTTGCGAAATGAACTGAGCGCCATAGCAAATGCCCAGCAAAGGCATTTTGCCTTTAATGCCTTCCAGATTGACAAAAGGAGCCTTCTCGTCGCGGACCGAAAAAGGGCTGCCACTCAAAATGACGCCTTTCACATTCGGGCCAATGGCGGGAATCTTGTTATAAGGATGAATTTCACAGTAAACATTCAGTTCGCG
>JAZQPN010000239.1:0-12784 GCA_045628585.1 Bacteroidales bacterium
GTCAAGGCTGGCGAACTCATCGGCTACGGCGGATCAACCGGCCGCTCAACAGGACCTCATCTCCATTTCGAGACTCGCTACATGGGCAAGCCATTCGACCCGGAACGCATCTTCGACTTTGAAAACAAGGAACTGCGCGAAACCAATTTCACCCTCAAGAAGCATTACTTCAACATCAACTCACACTACGGCCAAAGTGACAAACAATCGATTGCCGCCGGCAAGGAAAAGCCCAAACCTGCACAAAGCTCGGCCGTCTACCACAAGATTAAATCGGGTGATACGCTCAGCAAAATCGCAAAAAAATACAAAACCTCTGTCAAGGCTATCTGCAAACTAAACAAAATCAAGGAGACAAAGGTGCTGCAAATCGGCCAGAAACTGAGGGTGAAATAACCAGCCATGATTCGCAAAGCCACAATAGACGACCTGGAAAGCATACTCGAAATTGTGAGTGATGCCCAGCAATCGCTGAAAAACCGCTGCATCGACCAATGGCAAAACGGCTATCCCAACCGCGAAAGCATACTTTCCGACATCAGCAAAGGCATAGGTTTCGTTGCACTTTGTCATGATGAAATCGCAGCATACGCAGCCATTATCGTCAACGGAGAACCTGAATACCAGCACCTTGACGGACAATGGCTTAGCAATCAGGATTATGTAGTGGTTCACAGGATTTGCGTAAGAAAAGATTTCACACGGCAAGGACTCGCCACAATCCTGATGAAAAAAGGCGAAGAAATAGCCCTGCAACACCATGCCCACAGTTTCAAAATCGACACGCACAAAGACAACCGTTACATGATTGAACTTCTTGAAAAAGAGGGGTTTGCATACTGCGGCGAAATCCATTATCCGCATGGAGAGAGAATTGCATTTGAAAAACTATTGCACTCATAAAAATTGTATTTTTGCGTCTTGAGTTTAACGACATAAGACATTTCTTTCATGCCTCTTAGCACACTCTTTACAACTATATATAAATCAATTGATTGCACTATCATAAACCTTGTCAATCTATTTGCAGAGACAAGGGAACCTCACCATGCCATCATAACGGCTTTGTGTGCGTTCATCGTTCTGCTTATTGTTATTTACAGCATCTGCATTGAAAAAAGAAAACGCAAGAACAAGAGACGCGAAAAGGAACTGATTTCGAAATCGGACAAACTGCAATTAGAAATCATTGAAAAGGCCGCCGAAAGCGATGCTAAAGACAAACAAATCAAGGCATTGCAAGAAGTACTTGATTCATTATCTGAAGAGCAGAATAAGCCCAAAATGCAATATGAAGAGAGAATGGCATTGCTGAAGCAAAACGACACTTGTCGCAAACTGCTTGACAAAGTGAAAAACGAATACATAAAATCAGGGCAAAACTATCCCAAACTGACACTGACCGATACGCAAAAGGCCTACATATTCAAAGCCGTCGACACGGCATTCCCTGGATTTTCAACGAAAATCATCAAGCAATATCCCCGCCTGACCACTTCCGACGTGTTTTACTGCTGCCTATACATTATCGGCTTGAATGAGAAACAAGCGGCAGCCGTCACCGGTAAAACCTATCAGGCGGTTTGGGCACGTTCGACCAAGATGAATGAGATTTTCGGCAGCAATGTCGACTTGAAAATCATCTTGAAGGACTTCCTCAGCCAATGGAGTTAATCAATTTGCATCAAACTGTATTTCAACTCAATAATATCAAAAACTTTGATTTCCTTTGAATGTTTTATTTCGTTTTTTCTTTGAGGGAAACACGTTGTTGATGTATTTTTGTATCAACAATAATAAAAACGGAAAAATGAATTTCAAAGACATCCACATCGGCAGCAGAATCCAGACCGTGATGAAAGAGCAAGGCAGAAACGTCACATGGTTCGCTAAACAGATTTGTTACGAAAGATCGAACGTTTACAAAATGTTCAAGAGGAAAAGCATCGATACTGATTTGCTCATCAAGATTTCCGAAGTCTTGGGACACGATTTCCTGAGCGAATACTTCGGCGATGGAAGAAGATCAAGATGAGAGAGCTTTACTCAAATTATATATACTTTTTTTACTATCTCAACTAACAAGAACAAGCCGCAGTACATGCGGCTTGTTTGTTTGCAGCAGGAAATATCAGTACATGAAATCCTGAGCGGTGAACCCACCGTAATCGCCATCCAAGCCCAGTTCGGCTTTGGCTTCGTCGGAAAGCATGTCGATGCTCCAAGCCGGTTCGAAGGTCAGTTCGACATCCACATCCTTCACGCCGACAATAGCTGCCACGCGTTCTTTCACGGCATTCGGCAAGACCTCGGCAACCGGGCAGTTTGGCGCCGTGACGGTCATCACGATTTTCACATTGCCATCGGCATCAACATCGAGGCCGTAGACCAGATGCAAGGTCCAGATATCGACCGGAATTTCCGGGTCGTAGATGGTCTTCAAAACCGATATGACGGTTTCCTTTAATTGTGTTTTTTCTTCTTCTGTCATCATTTTCCTAAAGGTGACGTTCGCAAGCTCACTTTGCCTTTAGCTTTTTATGTTGCCCTTTCAGGGCGTTGATTTTACATTTAATTATTGTCGTGTTAGAGGCGATAATCGCGTCTCTACAAACGGGCGCACGCGGCATGTCTCTACAGACGGACGCCCGCGGTGCGCCCCTACACCTAACTCCTCACTCCTAATTCCCTGAATGCCTCCGCGTAAAGCATCATTTGTTTCACCATCGAGAGCAAGCCGTTGGAACGTGTCGGCGACAAATGTTCCTTCAGGCCGATTTCGTCCAAAAACGACATGTCGGCAGCGAGGATGTCGCTTGGCGTTTGTCCCGAAAACACCTTAATCAACAGATAGATAATGCCTTTGGTTATGACGGCATCGCTATCGGCGGCAAAATAAATTTTGCCATCTTTCAATTCGGCGCTCAGCCACACGCGCGACTGGCAGCCATTGATAAGGTGCTTTTCATCACGGTATTGGTCGTCGATAATCGGGCATTCCTTGCCCATTTCGATCAGCATGGCGTAACGGTCCATCCAATCGTCGAACATGGAGAAATCCTCCACAATGGAATCTTGTATTTCTTTGATAGTCATTATTCTATAAAATCAGTTTATGGCTTATTCTAAAACATTATCAAACTATGCGCAACTATATTCTTCAAAAATATCCATGATGTTCAAATTCGGCTCAAGAAATCATCATCTTGGCTGGAAGAATTTTGTCCACAACTGCAAAAGAATAAATCTCTTGTTCCAACGCATCCACATATTTCATTGCCGCATCAACAGAAGCAACCGTCACAATGAAATCCTTGATGACAGAAAGGTCATTAAAGACTTCTTTTTTAACAACTACCTTATAGATTTTCATAGTGATCTTTCACTGCTTGACGCACGGTTGAAAAGAAACTTTCAACGGATACACAATCGTCTGGCATACCGACAATTTCATCCGTTACGGCAGGAACGCCCATAGAGGTTTTGCTTGAAATATCTGGTTGAACTTGCATATATCGTGATATTGATTCGGCAAAAATAAACAATAATATGGAACTATATGGGAAAATATGTATTTTCGTCTTTAATGAATCAGCGCATTGCTATCGATGACAATTCTCTCAATCATTGGTCTTGATATGGTGTGCGGAAATGTTCTTCCTTCAATTCGTCGAGCCTTTTTTGGTCGAGTGTACCGTCCGCCCAAAGGCGTTGCAATTCTTCCTGAAGTTTCTGATTATAATAATCCAACAGCAAATCGCGCAATTCATCCAATTCCTTCTGCGATGTTGCTGACGCGAACGAATTGATAATCATCATTTGCGCCGGATTCATAACATTTGATAATACAGCATTCATTTTTCAAGTTATTTCATTTCAGGTGCAAAAATAAACAAATATTTGAAATGCGATTACCGCAACATATTTGCAGCCCTTTCAACTGCCTTTACAAAAACTTCAACTTCATCAATCGTGTTATACATGGCAAACGAAGCCCTCACCGTACCCGGAATGCCGAAATAAGTCATCACCGGCTCGGCGCAATGATGGCCCGTGCGCACGGCAACGCCCATCTTGTCGACAATCGTTCCCAAATCGTAAGGATGAATGCCATCGATGACAAACGAAACCAGTCCGCTGCGATGCGGTGCCTGGCCAATGAAACGCATGCCTTCAATTTGCGCAAGCCTTTCAACAGCCGTCTTCAAAAGCAAATCCTCGTGTTCGGCAACGGCTTTCCTGTCGATGCTTTCAATGAATTTCACTGCCGTTTCAAGGCCCAAAGCCGCACCGACATTTGGCGTGCCAGCCTCGAACTTGAAAGGCAATTTGTTGAAAGTGGTCTTTTCAAAACTCACCGTATCGACCATCTCGCCTCCAAACTGATAAGGAGGCATCTTTTCAAGCCATTCGGTCTTGCCATACAAGCCGCCAATGCCCATAGGCGCATACATCTTATGACCCGAAAAGACATAGAAATCGCAATCCATGTCCTGCACATCAATGGGCAGATGCGCCATCGACTGCGCGCCATCAACGACAACCGGAATACCGTATTGATGCGCCATGACAATCATTTCCTTCACCGGATTGATGGTTCCCAAGGTATTGGAAATATGCGCAATGGAAACGACTTTCGGCTGTTTTTTCAGCAAATCCTGATAAGCGTTCAAGTCCAAAACGCCATTGTCATCCATCGGGACGACCAACAGTTCGCCATGATGCCGCTGGATCATCTGCTGCCAAGGCACAAGGTTAGAATGATGTTCCATAGCGGTAACCATCACCTTGTCGCCCTCTTCGATGAACAGATGTTCAAACGAAGTCGCCAAAAGGTTCAGCGATTCGGTCGTTCCCCTTGTGAAAACGATTTCGTGCGCTTCAGGCGCATTGATGAACCTGGCCACGGTGATGCGGGCGTTTTCGTAAGCCTCAGTCGCCTTTTGGCTCAGATAATGCACGCCACGGTGAATATTGCAGTTTTCATTCAGGTAATAGTCGCACTCGCGCTCGATGACGCAAAGCGGCTTCTGCGTGGTGGCTGCATTGTCGAAATACACCAATGGCTTGCCGTAGACCTGTTGGTCCAGGACGGGAAACTGCTGGCGAATGGATTGAACGTCAAACATAATTGATTTGTTAGTTGGCATCTTCTTAATTATTTGACATAGAATGTCGCTTCTGGCTTTTGGCCTTTGGCTTCTGGCAAACTTTTCCTTTATAGAATGTATCATCAAGCCAGCAGCCAATTGCTAATGGCCAATAGCCTCTTTTATATTTTTGAATAATCGATGTCGAAATTATATTCTTTCGGGTGGCTGCAACGCAAGATGCAGTTTTCGCAACTCGACAATTCGCCACGCAAACGACGCTTAATCATGTCATCAATGTGAATACGCAAATCCTCAATGGCGATATGGTTGCTGATTTCAGCGGCAAAGGCATACATCAGCAACATTCTTGCATCTTTCTTGCTGATGCCACGTTGCTGCATGTAGAACATGGCTTCCTGGTCCAATTGCCCCGTTGATGTGCCATGCGAGCATTTCACGTCGTCGGCATAAATCTCCAGGAAAGGCTGGGAATTGATTTTTGCCGTCGAAGTGAGGATGATATTGCTGTTGTTTTGCTGAGCGTCAGTCTTTTGCGCATCTTTCGCAACATAAACATGACCATTGAAAACAGCCGAAGCCTCATCATCGACAATGCCCTTGAACTTGGTGAAACTCGAGCAGTGCGGCACATTGTGATTGACTTTCAGATTATTCTCGACATGCTGCTTCCTATCGGTCAGATAAAGGCCATAGACATTCGTTTCGCAGCCTTCGCCATCAATGTTGATGGTGATGTTGTTGCGCAAATCGCCACCATTGAAAGAAATGACCACGATATGCACACGGCTGTCTCTCAATTGCTTGATATTGAAATTCTGGGTCAGGGCGGCATCGTCATCGAGGTTCTGTATGCGATACATTTCGAAGGAAGCGTTTTCGCCGACGACAATCTCGTAATCCTTGTTGCCTGCAAAATGCTCCTTGTCATCGTATTCGACGACCTGCAGTTTCTGACCTTTTTCTATTACAGTCCTGCTTTCCATCTTACTGATCCTTTAACCATTCGTAGCCCTTCTCTTCCAGTTCGAGAGCGAGGTTTTTGCCGCCCGACTTGACAACACGGCCATCATACATGACATGCACGAAATCAGGCACAATGTAATCGAGCAAACGCTGATAGTGAGTGATGACGACAAACGCATTATCAGGACGATGCAACTGATTGACGCCATTAGCCACAATGCGCAAGGCATCAATGTCAAGACCTGAATCGGTTTCGTCGAGAATAGCGAGACTTGGCTCTAACATGGCCATCTGGAAGATTTCGTTCTTCTTCTTTTCGCCACCCGAAAAACCTACGTTGACGAAACGGTTTTGCAGCTTTTCTGTGATTTCAACCATAGCCTGCTTTTCCTTCATCATCTTCATGAATTCCATGGTCGACAAGGCCGGCTGACCGTTGTATTCGCGCTTTGCGTTGACGGCAGTGCGCATGAAATTCTGAATGCTCACGCCCGGAATCTCAACCGGATACTGGAAACTCAGGAAAATGCCCATATTGGCACGCTCGTCAGGAGCCATGCCGACGATGTTTTTGCCCTTGTACCAGATTTCGCCTTCGGTGATTTCGTAACCTTCACGGCCCGTGATGGCAGCCGCCAAAGTGCTCTTGCCCGTTCCGTTTGGACCCATGATGGCATGAACTTCGCCTTCGTTGACGCCTAAATTCAGTCCTTTTAATATTTCTTTTCCTGCAACTGAAACATGCAGATTTTTAATGTTTAAAAGCATATTATATAAGTTTATTTTCTTTCGTATAAAAACAATTTACTCGTATTCAGTTCTATATAAGTCAAGCCGGTTTCGTTTTGAAGCCGATTGGTTGCAACCAGATGATTATGTTCACCAACAGGGTCAAGGCTGACCTTGCCATAACGCATGAAATAGGCATGATTCCTCCAATTGGAAAAATCTTTCTGGGGAATGCTTACTATTTCATTTTCAGCCAAATATGGCAAGATTGACTTCATGTCTGTCAGCAATGCTTCATCGCGTCCGAATTTCCCGATTTTAGTCAAATTCAAGGTCAAACCGGCAATCAAAACCATTGATGACAGGATGATTACAGCTTTTTTCGGCATTGCGCCTGCAAACAACGTCTCAAACTGAATATGTCCGGCAGCAAAACCAGCAAATGCAAGCGCAAAGAATGGCAGGGCCGCCAACATATAGAAATCTCTCTGTTTCACGCTAATCATGATTGGCAGCACACCCGAAAGTCCAAGTGCGAGGAACACATAAAACCATCCGCCTGCACCATTTGACTTTGAATAATGTTTTGTGAAAAAGGCAACCAAAGCAGCCACAGCGACAATGGCCAAAGGTACTGCCACTTCGGAGACCAAGCGTCCAACGATAAAGAAACGGCTATCAACCGTTTTTTCCGCCGTTATTCCATTCAGAACCTGAATGTTAAGATAATCCTTAATGGCTGACAATGCATTGGGCGACACAATGAAAAGCACGGTAAAGCAAAGTGCTAATCCGACGACCAATAAAAACGTACCGATTAAGGCATCCTTAAAGGATATTTTTTTGCCAAAAAGCCAGCAAAACAAAGGGAAAGCCAACGGGAAAAGTCCAGTGAAACCTTTCGACAGAAATGCAAAAAACAGCATGACCGAAGCGAGAAGCGTCCAACACCATTTGTTGCCTTCAATTCCATTCATCATGAAAAGAACCGAAGCCATGACGAAAACCGACATTGTTCCTTCCAGCAGGTTATTGGTTGCGCTCCATGATACTATCGGAATTGAAATCCAGAGCAAAAGCGGCAACCAGCCCGATTTGAAATTGCCCGTCATCTTTTTCCAAACGAGACAGATTAAAAGCCCCGTCAGTATGAAAACGAATACGGAATAGATTTTTTCAACTGCAAGCGAGTCGCCGAACAATCTGAAAAACAGCGATTCCAAGGCCAAAGCCAAAGGTGGATGCTGGTGAAACACAGGATAAAGCGTTGCGGTATAAAATGGATTCCAAAGACTGCCTTCGCCATGCGCCATGTTGCGCGAGATGCCTGCATAGGTCACCCCGTCGACGAACATGCCTTCGGCCAGCAGACTCCCGCTGAGGAGAATCAGCCAAAGTCCAAATGTAAAGGCAAACGGAACCCAATTAATATGTACGGCTTTATCCTTCATAGAATGTCATTATCCGACGCTACCCTCCAAAGTGATGGACAGCAGTTTTTGAGCTTCGACGGCAAATTCCATCGGCAATTTGTTCAACACATCCTTTGCATAACCATTGACAATGAGGCTGATTGCCTTTTCCGTCGGAATGCCGCGCTGCTGGCAATAGAAAAGCTGGTCTTCCGAAATCTTCGAAGTCGTAGCCTCGTGTTCCAAAATGCTGGAATCGTTGCCGCACTGCACGTATGGCCAAGTGTGCGCACCGCATTTATCGCCCAAAAGCAAGGAATCGCATTGGGAATAATTGCGCGAGTTTACGGCCTTTGGCGCCACTTTCACCAAACCGCGGTAGCTGTTCTGGCTGTAGCCTGCCGAAATGCCTTTTGAAATAATCGTGCTGCGCGTGTTTTTGCCCAAATGAATCATCTTGGTGCCCGTATCGGCCTGCTGATAATTGTTGGTCACGGCAACCGAATAGAACTCACCGATTGAATTGTCGCCCATCAGCACGCAGCCCGGATATTTCCAAGTGATGGCAGAACCCGTCTCGACTTGCGTCCACGAAATCTTGGAGCGGTCGCCACGGCAGAGACCGCGTTTCGTCACCAAATTGTAGACACCGCCTTTGCCGTTCTTATCACCCGGATACCAGTTCTGTACGGTGGAATATTTCACTTCTGCATCGGTCTCGGCAATGATTTCGACAATGGCAGCATGAAGCTGGTTTTCATCGCGTTGCGGTGCCGTGCAACCTTCCATATAGCTCACGTATGCACCTTCGTCGGCCACAATCAAAGTGCGTTCGAACTGGCCCGTGTTGGCAGCATTGATACGGAAATAGGTAGAAAGTTCCAGCGGGCAATGCACGCCTTTCGGAATGTAGCAGAACGAGCCATCGCTGAAAACGGCGGAGTTCAGGGCGGCAAAGAAATTATCGGTGTAAGGAACAACCTTGCCCAAATACTTTTTCACCAAATCAGGATGCTGCTTGACGGCTTCGCTGAACGACATGAAAATGACGCCATGCTTGGCCAGCGTTTCCTGGAAAGTGGTCTTCACCGAAGTGCTGTCCATGACGGCATCGACTGCCACGCCCGAAAGCTTTTTCTGCTCGTCCAAGGAAATGCCCAACTTATCGAAAGTGGCTAATAATTCAGGGTCGACCTCATCAAGGCTTTGCTTTTCCTTGCGTTTGCGCGGAGCGGCATAATAAATAATGTCCTGATAATCAATCTCAGGCAAATCGAGATGACCCCAATTGGGCTGTTTCAAGGTTTGCCAATGACGGAATGCCTTGAGGCGGAATTCCAACAGCCATTCCGGCTCTTCCTTTTTCGCCGAAATCAGCCTGATGATGTCTTCATTCAGACCTTTCGGCACGAAATCGGTCTCAATATCAGTCACAAAACCAAATTCATAGTCCTTGTTCGTGACCTCGGTAATGATATTATCTTTTGGATTTGACTCCATAATGTCTTTATTAAGAAAGATTTTAAATTAGGCGGCAAAGTTACGACAATTAGCCGAATAAACACTAAAATTCGTGCATTTTGAGTTACGGTTTCAAAGGTTTTTCAAAGTTTTACCTATTTTTGCAACAAAGAAAATCCATTTATGTTCAAAAAGATAAAAAATAAGACACTGAGAATCATTTTGTCAACCCTCGCCTATATATTTAGTGCTCTGATTGCCTTTTATTTAGTGATTTATTTGCTTGTTCCTACTTACCATTTCAACGAGCCGCGCCCTTTTTCCGGCGAATATCTCTACAACCCTTATCAAGACATCAATCCCGACCTGTGGAAGAAGTACAATTTCCATTGCCATTCGAGAAGATTTTTCGGCCTGACCGACGGACGACAGAGCAAAGAGCATGTCATCGACAGCATCTATCAGTTTATGGGCTACGACCATTACGGCATTTCCGATTACATGAGTATCAACCGGCATAATGCTGAAAACGAGGACTATATACCAGCCTACGAACACGGTTACGGCTTGTTTCGCAAAACCCACCAGCTTTGCATCGGGGCAAGAAAAGTCTGGAGAATCGACTATCCCTTTGTGCAGAACCTCAACATCAAGCAACACACCATCAACAAGTTGGGCGAACATTCGCGGTTTGTGGTTCCTGCCCATGCTTCGTTCACCGACGCCTACAAGCCGAAAGAAATGATTTACCTGAGCAATTACCGCTTGCTCGAAATCCTGAATCCTTACGGAATCGCCATTGAGCATTGGGATGTCGCCTTGTCAAACGGACATCGTGTTTATGGCATCGGCAGCGACGACACGCACAACGTACTGAATCCGCACGAAGTGGCGCGGAACATTACAGTCATCAACACGCCCGACATGAAAGAGGGAACCGTCTGCGACGCACTCGAAAAAGGCCAGTCCTACGTCCTGAAATTCGACAATGAATATTATTATCCATTGCCTTTTGAAATCATGTCGAAAGATTTGCGGTCAGCGGCATATCTGAAAATGGCGAAGCTGTCGGGCGACACATTATTTGTGGAGACTTCGGCTGACAAAGTCAAGGCGGTGGTTTTCATCGGTCAGGACGGGAAAACGCTCAAAACGCAGGAAAACGTCAGGACGGCTTTCTATGTCATCCAGCCCGAAGACACCTATATCAGGACGCGCATCGACCTCAATGATTATCAACACATTTATCTAAACCCCGTCACGCGGCACTTTTCACCAGCCATCATCGACACGCGCCTCGATTCGGTCAATGTGGCGCTGACCACACTTTATTACCTGGTTTATGCCGTCGTTCTGATCATCATTATCAGATATGTCATCAGGAAAATGAAGGCTAAGACTAAAAACAGCGACAAAAATCAAACAAAATCATGAAGCAATACGCTGAACAACGCATCAACAAGACACTCTTTTGGCTGCTCATTATCAGTGCCTTAGTACGAGGTTTTCTGGCAGCTTGGCTTGAATTCGGCAACGATGAAGTCTATTACTGGACTTACGCAAAATTTCCCGACTGGAGCCATTTCGATCATCCGGGCATGGTGGGCTGGGTGATTCAGCTGTTCAGCCTTAACCTGCTGTTCGACAGCGAGTTCTTCATCCGTCTTTCCTCGGTGGTTTTCATGACGGCCAACACATACATCATCTACCGAATTGGGAAAGAAATCAAAGATTCGCTAACCGGACTCTATGCCGCTCTCCTTTACACAGCCTCAATTTATGCTTTTGTCATCACCGGCATATTCATCATGCCCGACACCCCGATGAGCTTCTTTTGGCTTTTGGGTTTCTGGATGTTTGCCAAATATTTCACCGCCGAAAAACCTAAAAACCTGCATCTTATGTTAGCAGGCCTGTTTTCAGGGCTTTGCATTTTGTCGAAATACACGGGCGCGTTCCTTTGGGTCGGTGCAGGACTTTACATTCTTCTGTTCGACAGAAAACAACTGAAAAATCCCGTTTTGTATCTTTCTGTTTTCATTACTGCAATATGCTGTTTCCCAATATTATACTGGAACTTTCAAAACGATTTCATCAGTTTCACTTTCCACAGCGATCGTGTCAGCCTTTTCGCAAAATCCACCTTTAATTATATAGGCACCGAACTTGCCGGCGAGTTTTTCTACAACAACCCCGTGAATTTCGTCCTGACCATCATCGCAATTATCGCCTTGATTAAGAACAAGATAGAAATCAACAAACCTACAAAGCGGTTGCTTTTGCTCACCACATTGCCGATGATATTCCTGTTTTGGTTTTTCGCCCTGACAAGAGCCACCTTGCCGCATTGGAACGCACCAGCCTACGTTTTGCTTATTTTGCTCATTTCGTGTCATTTGCGAGATAAAAACATAGAAAAAATCGGCCTTCCGAAATCCATAAAAGCTGCCGTTATCGTTGCGGCTTGTGTGGCCATAATCGGTTCTTTGGAAATCAAGACCGGTTTCGTTCCATTAGACAAGCACACCGAAGAACTCAAGATTGGCAGGGACGACTTCACCATCGACATGTACGGCTGGCGGCAATTGGGCGAGAAATTCGCAACGTTCCGACAAGAAAAAATCGCTGAAGGCATCATGGCAGAAAACGACCAGATTGTGGCGAGTGAATGGTTTCCTGCCGCCAATTTGGACTACTATGTGGCGCGTCCGTTGGGCATGGAAGTGTTTGGCATGGGCACGCCCGAAGGTATTCATAAATACCTGTGGATAAACGATATACGCGGCGGATTTGAAGTCGGCGAAAGTTTCTGGTTCCTCTCCGATTCACGCTATTACAAAGACCCGGCTGAAATTTACCGATGGGGAAATTTTGAAAAGACCGAACTGCTTGGTGTCATCCCGATTGAGCGTTGCGGAAAAACCGCGAAGAATTTTTTCGTCTTCAAATGCGAAAACCTTTTGTATTGCCCCAAAGGTTTGGATGAGATGAAAGCTGAAAACAAGTTCAAATAAAATGAGAGGCCTGCGCAATGCAAACCTCTCAAAGTTTTTTGGATAACTTGCTTATTCAGCAAACAATCTAATGATGTTCAGAATCACTTCC
>JAZQPN010000240.1:0-3130 GCA_045628585.1 Bacteroidales bacterium
TGAATTAGCTGATTATTTATCCATTGATAGATCAGCAATGATGCGAGAAATAAAAAATTTAAAAGATGAAAATTTAATAGAAACAAATAAAAAAAGAATACATTTAAAATACTAATGTATTCTTTTTTTATTCAAACGGTAAATAAGTACAAAACCCATTCCAGAAAGTAAATATAGAACATACTTTATAATCTGATTATCCTCTAAAGTCGAAAAAAAAGATTCCAAAACAATTTTGACTATAACAAGAATGATAATCCAAAGAATACATTCTCCAACAACAATCAATTCTTTTTTCATATCTATTACCTCCACAAATTCTAATTAGGCGACCAGAGGAACTGCTGGTCTGTTTGATAAATCTCTGCATTTAGCAGTTTTCAATGTTGCCAAAACGAAAGTTAAGAAGATGTTCCTTTTCTCCATGTCGCTTTCTTTGGCGTAATTTACAAGGTTATTCCACACAAGATAGTTGTTCAGATACTTGGTAGAAACACCGTTAAAGCCACGCATAAACCTCTTTAGCTGGCTATGGTAGCTATTGATATGTTGGATATTATAAATGCCTTTCTTGGCTTTGCCAGTCTTTAACTGCACAAGGTCAATGCCATTGGCATTTGTAAATCTCACATAGGAGTTCATCTTGTCCGTAACAAGAGTGGAATTGGTCTTAATCCTACCATCATAAATATGATGTAAATCTCTTGTAGAAACTCTACCAGTATTCGTAATCTTGGAGATAGACAAGCCATTCCTATTAACCGCACAAGGAACACATACCTTTTCTTGGGACAAGCCTCTGATATGTGTAGAATGACCACGCTTATGAGCCTTGCGTGGCATAGCAAATGTCTTACTCTTGCTATGATTGCCCTTGTACGAGATGGCGAAAAAAGTTTCGTCAGCCTCAATAATGCCGTCAAGGGTAACATCGTCTGCCATATTCTGAAGTGCATCCAAAATCTTGTGTCTCCAAAGGAATGCGGTGTTTCTGTGAATCCCACAAGCAACAGCAGTCTTACGAATGGATAAGCCATTCATCATACAATCAATGTACTGCTCCCACACGGACAAGTCTTTTCTTGTACCAGACACAATGGAGTTCGTAGCAATCACGAAGGACTTGCCACAATCCTTACATACATATCGCTGTGTGCCATCTTTACGATGACCATTGCGAACCACATGGATACAGCCACAAAGAGGGCATACACGACCATTTGCAAAGCGTTCCTTTGCTACGAAATCTTCAATATTCAAAGACTTTACAAAGGCAGGACTTAAAAGCATTGTTTTAAGGCTTTCCTGCTCTGCGACAGTCAACTTACCGATAATATCTAATGCGTCTTTGATAGTAGGCATATCCAATTACCTCCTTCGGTGGTACTGTTTCTTACTATTATTATACGCTATTTCTCGTCAAAAATCAACCATTTGTTGTGACAGAGCCTTTTATATAAGGTGTAAAATCGTTCTTTATCCAATCACCCAATCTTCCACCGTCCGTGTCGTTGAAGAGAAGCTGATGCCCATCTTGACGACAGGTTTTCCTTCGGCCTGATAAGGAATCATATAGCCTTTTTCGTCGATTTGGCGCAGGGCTTCGGCGGCGGGACGGTCCAACTTGATTTCAATGACATAAACAATGTCGTTCATGTGAATCACTACGTCAGTTCTGCCAAGTGTGGTTTTGACTTGCGTGAAAGTGCGGCAGTTAATCATGGAAAAGACAACGTAAGAAAGCACTTCATAATAGGCTTCGTAAGTCGTAAGTTTTTCCAAAATTGCATTGCCATGGTCATGGTAAGGTATGGAAGCAAAAAACGCTTTCATGGTTGCCATGAATTTTTCGATGTCGTGATAGATGAGCGAAGCATAAAGCATCCCTGCAAATCCCTGAGAGTCATATCCTTTAATGTTTAATACGGTCTGTAGGAAACAATCGAGGAATCCCGTCTTGACTTCGGCATTCGGATAATCGAGAATGTATGTTTGGCTGTAGAAGTCGTAGCCTTTAATGGTCAGGTATCCGCTTTGGTAAAGCAGGGGCAGGGCTGAAGTCATGGTCTCGGTGGGAATGTCGAACTGATTTGACGTGACCTGCAGTTGTGAAAGGCTCAGGACATCGGTGCCGAACCGCTTGACGTGCTCGAAAAGGAAAGTCGGTGTGCCGCTTTGGAACCAGTAGGATTCTACTTTTTTGTTTTTGAAAGCGTTGGTCAGACTGAAAGGGTTGTAGATGTCGGGTGAGGACTCGCAGAAATGATAACCGTCGTACAGTTGCTTCAAGTAAACAGCTGTGTCTTCCGTGGTGCGGTGGTTGAATTTCGCCAGTTCGGCAATGTCGGAGGCGAAAGTCTCTTCCATTTCCTCTTTCGTGATGCCACAGATGGCGGCGTATTGCGGGAGCATGGAGATGTTGGTCAGGTTGTTGATGGAGGAGAAAATGGAAAGTTGCGAGAACTTGGTGATGCCAGTGATGAAGACGAACTGCTCATCAGCATCGCAGATTTTCAGCACCTGATAGAATTCCTGCAAGGTGCGGCGCACATCGGCCTGCATGTCGTCGTAGAGATGCTCCAAAAGCGGCGAGTCATATTCGTCGATGATGACGACTGCCTTGAGGCCTGTCATTTCATGCGCCTTTTCGATTAAGGATTTCAAACGGGCTCCAGGTGTCTTGGAATCACTTCCCGCCTCGTATTTTCGTTCGTATTTCGCCACCTGATACATCAGTTCATCGACAATTTCATCAGTGTTCCTTTTGTATTTGCAGGCACTAATATCGAAACGGAACACCGGATATTGTTTCCAATCCTTTTCCAATTGTTCGATTTTCAGGCCTTCAAACAGGTCTTTCCTCCCTTGGAAATAATACTGCAAGGTGCTGCAAAGCAAGGTCTTGCCGAATCTTCTCGGACGGCTGAGGAAAATGAATTGCGATTCTTTCGTCAGCTGGTAGATTAGGTCGGTTTTGTCGATGTAAATACGGTTGTCTTCCCTGATTCTTTCAAAGTCGGAGATGCCAGCCGTGTAGAGTCTCATTTCTTCCATAGTTCGGTCATTTTCAAGCGGCAAAGTTAATAAATAATGTTTTTATCCGCCATTTTGTTTCCGAATTTGCGTAGTT
>JAZQPN010000241.1:0-8252 GCA_045628585.1 Bacteroidales bacterium
AGCGCCCTGACTTTCTTATGCTGGCCTTCAAGCTTTCAAAGAACTCTCGCAAACCTCTCTCATTTTCTCGCCCCCCGTTCCTTTCGTTTGCGGGTGCAAAAGTACTACATTTTCCTTTACCTCCAACAACTATTTTCATTATTTTTCAAACTTTTTCCATTTTCGCTGAATGTCAGCAAGATAAATTTCACGCTTTTTGCAATAATTGCTGCCGCAAGGCGGTTTTTTGGCGGAAAACGCGGCTCCCGAGGGGGGGGGCAAGGGACGGTTTGCGCCGCTTTCCGCGCGCTTCCGGATGCAATACGCGCGCCTCACTCCGCTTTTCACGACGTCTTCCGACGGACGAGAACGGCTCTGCATCAGCCTTGCAAGAATCGCACCTTATATATAATATTGCTGTCCGGACCTGAGCGCCCAACCCTGCGAAGCGTCATTGGCTACGTCGAATGCAAAGCGTTTCACGCAAAGGCGGGAATCCCCTAAGCTCATCGGAACACTAACGTGGAAGATCCTTTTCCTTGGATTGCGATGATAATGAAGCCGTTATAAAGTAAGCCCCATTTTTGACAAGACATCATAATTCATTGTAGTTAAATTAACTATGGATTCCATGTCGATTTTTTGGGGTCAGTAATAATTGGAAATGATGTCAGCAAACTTCATAAACATTGTCGAAGCGGCGTTCCTCTTTCGACATAAAGACATAATCTCCTTTTTGGCCGTCCATCTTAGCGTTGTGTTGCTCAGCATTAAAAACGATCTCAACAGGTATGATGTCAAATGCCTTGCATTTGCATCCTTCTATGAAATGAACGCATTGTTCGCAGGCAAACGGCACAGGTCTCTTGTTGTCTACCAGATGAGGCATTGTGTTGTTTTTATGATAGGTAACTGCAAAAACACAATACATTTCGACAAGCAACTACAAGTCATAAAGCATTTAGTTGCCTATTATTAACTTTATTCCTTTCCAAACTCAACTTTTTCAGGGTTATACAGTTTGACGCTCTTTTCGCCTAATTGGATTTTGACGTATGGTCCCGTGGTGCCTTCGGTGGGCAAATCGCCCATGACTTCGTGGCGGATGGTGTCGTAAATGGCAGCGTACGCATTGAAAACGCTAATTGCATTCTGTTCAATGCTTTGAATGGTCAAAAATGAATCTGCAAAAGAAGGGTCATTTACCGCTGCTATGTCATCCAGATAGGGTTGCACAATGCCGTCGAGATAATCACTGCCATAAACGCTGGTAACGGCATAAATTCTAAAGAGCGATACAATTTTAATGCTGCTCAAATTTCCTATATAACTGATGTCTTCCAAGGAGGTGGCATATTCGATGTCATGCAATGCATTTGTTTTTAGGGTCTCTCCCATTGGAGACGGGAACTGATTATAGGTATTGGTAATGTTTGACTTTTGAATATCTCTTGCGCTCAGATATTTGTCAACGAATTTGCCAGTGAACTTCTGCCAGCCGGCATTATCCTGATAGGCGGCGATGCTGGGAACAGTGACGGAAGTGACATTATTGACTCCTCCAAATGCATTTGTACCAACTGTAGGTGGCGTAACCGCATCACATGTAATGGTTTTCAAGTTTCCGCATTGATAAAAAGCGAATTCTCCAATGTAAGTAATGGAACTTGGAAGCACGGCAGAGCCAAGACTGTAGCAACAATTAAATGTCAATTCTTCGATTCTGGATACTGTTGAAGGAAGGATGACAGCCTCCAGACTCTTGCAGGAAGAAAAAGCAAAACCGCCAATGCTTGTCAGTCCTTCCGGAAAGTTGATTGAGGTTAAGTTGGAACAACCACAAAAAGCCAGTTCTCCAATAGTCTTAATGTTCGATGGCAGAGTAACGGACTTAAGCGTTTCTTCACCGTAAAAAGCCGATCCATATATCATAGTCACGTCACCACTAAGTGAAATTATGCCTCGGCCATTGGAATAAGAGTGTGAGACCACTTCCAGTCCATTGCCAAAATTAAAACCCGCAGGAATTGGCGACAATTCATTTCCATCGGTGGTGGTGTACCAGAATTCGTTAGGCGCTTGTGGCAGCGGCTGAGCTTTTACTGCCATTGTGCAGCAGAAGACTACGAGTATGAGAAGTAACTTTTTCATTGTAAATTCCTAATTTGGGCAGCAAAAGTACGGAAATTTCGCTTTGCTTCCGCGTGTTTTTTTTCGGACACAAATCTAACACGAATCTTTCATTAATCTTTGCTTCCGCTTTTCTTGCGTATGCCAATCAGTGAAATTGATGCGTTACCGAGCGAAGCCGAAGGACGCGCATTTAAAAATCCTGTACAATCTGTAGTTGGCTAAAAATCAGCGTAATTAGCGCAATCTACGGTTTTAAAAATCTCCACATCTCCCGTGTATCTTTCAAAATCGAAAAAGCCCTGACCAAATTCGGCCAAGGCTTTCCTTATTTAAATAAACCAACAGTTTCACTTTTCCCGTCTCATTCCGTCTTCCTGAATGTCACATTCTTTGGATTGTAGAGAATGATGGTAGTATTGTCATCGGAAACTTCCACGGCAGGACAATCCTCGCAGGGATCGCCCATCTCGCCGAAGGCATCGGCTTTGCCGGCATTGTAAATTGGAAGGGCCATATTCAGTTTTTGCAGGGCAATGTCTTTCGCTTCGACGATTGCTGTCACGTCGGTTGCGTTGTTGATGGCATCAATCTGTTCCGGGACAAAAGTCGCAAGAAGTGCGCATGATTCACCTTGCAAGGCAGCCTCTATCTCGGCAAGGGCGGCATACTTTTCCGGTTGCAGGATGATGATGGCCATGGCAGCATTTTTTGCAGCGACAATGGCATCATATCCCGTTGCGCTGCCGATGGCGGTTTTGTAAGCGTTTATTGCCTGCAAGTCGTCCTCCGTCAGGCCTGTCGTTTCTTCCGTTGCGTTGTCGATGGCGGCAAGGATGTCATTCTTTACAGACCGCAGTTTGATGATATCCAAAGCCGTGTTCTTTGCAGCATCAATGGCATCGTGTTCCGTTGCATTGCTAATGGTTGCCTTGCAATTGTTAATTGCCTGAATGTCTTCATCCGTCAGGTTCGTCACACCTGCCATCGCTGCATCAATAACGGCAATGGCGGCTGCCTTTACGGCATCAAGGTTATAAGCCCGAATGTTGGTGAATCCGCCCCAGGAAGCGTAGTTCTCGACATTGGGGACAAACACCGGAATGTTTTTTGAAACGTTTGAAAATACATTAGAACCTAATGTAGGTGGATTTGTGGGCAAAACAACCATATAAGCCAAGTCCGAACAATCTTCAAATGCCCATAACGCAATTTGCGTTACACTGCCTGGAATGGTAACGGAGGCCAAACCTGAACAACCTTCGAATGTACTTTCCCCAATTATTGTCACACTGCATGGAATGGTAATGGAGGCCAAGCCCGTACAGTTCTGGAATGCTCCTTTTCCAACACTCGTCACGCTGCTTGGAATGGTAATGGAAACCAAGCCCGAACAGTATTGAAATGCCCTGTCTCCAATACTCGTCACACTGCTTGGAATGGTAACGGAAATCAAGCCCAAACATCTATAAAATGCATTTTCCCCAATACTTGTCACGCTGTTCGGAATGGCAATGGAAGCCAATTTCGAACAGCCTTCGAATGTATATGCTTCAATGCTCGTCACGTTGTCTGGAAGAGTAACAGAGGTTAAGTTAGAGCAGCCATGAAATGCCCATTTCCCAATAGTCGTCACGCTGTTTGGGATGTTTACGGAAGTCAAGCTTGAGCAGTTTTCAAATGCATTCTCTCCAATGTTCCCCACGCTGCTGGGGATTGAAATAGAAGTCAAGCTTTGGCAATTAGCGAATGTATAGTTGCCGATTCGCGTTACGCTGCCTGGAATGGCAACGGAGGCCAAAGCCGAACAATAATCGAATGCCATTGTGCCAATACTCGTCGCAAAGTTCGGAATAGCAATGGAAGTCAAGCCCTGGCAATTATAAAACGCCTGTTCCCCAATAGTTCTCACGGCATCATCGAATGTGATGACGCCCCTGCCCGCCTCAGCGTCATATTCATTGCTGAGGATATTGGCGCCAAAGACATTTTGGTCATAGGGTTGGATTATCTGTCCGGTCGCCGAGGTGTACCAGATTTCATTGTTAGGCTGTGTCTGGGCGATGGCCGCCATAGTGCAGCAGATGACTGCGATAAACATAAATATTTTCCTCATTTTTATAATGATTATTCAACTTTGAGGTTGCAAAGATACGATTTTTGGGGAACTCTATACCTGTCTTACCCTGAAAAAGGTTGACTCAAAAAGACAAGAGTCAAGGATGTATCAGTTACACACAGAGAAACAGCAAAAGTACTTCAAGGAAGTCATCCGGCTCCACTATGAAGAGGGATACGGAGAAAACCGGATTGCCAGGATTATTCCCATCGGCCATACCACAGCTGCGCGATGGATTGCAATCTTTGCACGCGAAAAAGGCAAGATCAAAGGAATGGCAAATAAGGCAAAATCACAGGAAACGGCATCAGTCCAGACGGACGGCAAGGATGTAAAGGAGTTGCAGAAGAAGATCAAGGAACTGGAGGCACAGCTCCTGGCGGCAGAGGTCAAGGCCGAAGTGTACGACAGGATGATAGAGATAGCGGAAGCGCGATTCGGCATCCCGATAAGAAAAAAACATGGCGCCAAGCAGTAGGAGACCTGCACGCAAGGGACCACGGACGCTACCAAGTCCAGTCACTCTGCGGGCTGTTTGGCGTGAGCAAGCTGGCCTATTACCAGTATGATGAAGACGCGGCACTGGCCAAGGCCGCCAGGGAGGAGTTCGCCCTGCAATACATCAGGGAGATAAGGAAGACCGATCCCGGCATCAGCGGACAGAAGCTGTGGCACATGTACAAGTCCGAGTTCGGATGTGACTTTCCCGTCGGACGCGACCGCTTCTGCCGTATCATCGACGAGCACGGCCTCAAGGTCCGTCTGAGGATCAGGAAGCCCCGCACGACGGACTCCACGCATGGACTCCCGACCTATCCCAACCTCGTGAAGGACTTCGTCCCGACGGCTCCCAACCAGCTTTGGGTCAGCGACATAACCTACATCGTGATTATGGATGACGAAAGCCATTACCACTTCTGCTACCTGTCGATGGCGCTTGACGCGTATTCCGAGGAGATAGTCGGATGGAGCGTCGGCCCGACACTCGACACGGCCTATCCGATGGAAGCCCTGAAGATGGCCCTGAGACGCATCGAAGGCAAGGGAGTCCGCCTGATACACCACTCCGACCGCGGATGCCAGTACGCCAGCCGCGAGTATGTCGCGCTACTCAAGTCCTACGGGATACGGATAAGCATGACCGAGTCGGGCGACCCGAAGGACAACGCCCAGGCCGAACGCATCAACAGCACCATGAAGAACGAGCTGCTGCTCGGCAAGACCTTCCGCAGCATCGGCGAGGTCACCGCCGCAGTGGCCGTTGCAGTGGACTTCTACAACAACCGCCGTCCGCACATGAGCATCGGGATGATGACTCCCGCGCAGGCTTCGGAAACGACAGGCGACAGGGACATGAAATGGACAAGCCGCAGGCTGCTGGCAATAAAATTCAGGAACATGGCGGACATCACTGAAAAAGGTTTACCTTTGCAGCCTGTCACTGGTCTCCTTCCGGCCTACGGCCTCCAGTCAACCACTGACAGGGATAAGGCTCGGATGGTAAACTCATTCCAGGATTAACAACAAAAAGTCAATTTATATCAGTATTAATCAGTAAAACCGAGTCAACCTAAATCAGGAAAACACATTATGGGATGCCGCGCAGCGGCGGGGGAATCAGTCCCCTTATCTGAGAGGGAGTGGTCGCAGTCCAGGAAAACTACTTCATCGTAATCACGATAGTACATTAGCACCTTAGCACGAAAGCCAAATAGCATCACCACCCCGCTCTCAACGAAACATTAGGCAAAATCCCAAACATCGAATAGGCGTAAGCCCGCATCTCGCCAGACTCGATATCAGTCTCAAACTGATACCCCAACGGATTCAGGCGGTTAGATGCATTGAACAAACCGACACTTGCACTCCAGTTGAATCCGTTCTTGTATTTCGGCGAATGATAGGCGCACGAAAGGTCGAGACGGTGATAGGCTGGTGTGCGGCTGGCGTTGCGTTCGGTGTAAACAGGGACGGTCTGCCCCATGTATTCGTAGAAGCCCACAGGCAAGGTGACGGGATGACCGCTCGAATACTGCCACGCGGCACTCGCACTCCAACGCGGCGTGAACTGGTAGCAGCCATTGATGCGGAAATCGTGCGGAATGTCTGACAATGCCGAATATGGGTTGCCGTCGTTGATGCCGTCGATGGTATAAATCACACGTGAATAGGTGTAACTCATGGCTCCCGTGAACTTTCCGGCATTCTTCGAAAGGTTCAATTCCAGACCATAAGCCTTTGATTTTCCGCTTCTCACTTGGTTAATGACATTCGGGTTGCTGATGAGCTGCGCATGGTCGATGAAGTCAATTTGGTTTTGGCCTTTCTTGTAATAGAGTTCAGCCGAAGCGGAATACTGCCCACCGAAATCGAGGAAGCAGCCACCCGAAACCACATCGGCGATGACAGGCTTCAAACCATTGACCGCAGGGAACCAAGTTTCAAGCGATTGGTAGTCCAAGGCGGTGTTTTGCAGTACTTGAATATATTGCACGTTCCGCGCATAACCGGCCTTCAGCGAGGTGTTTTCGCTCAGCATGACGTTCATGCTCACACGGGGCTCGGGATAGACCATCAGTTTCTCGTCGCTGTTCAAGGGCTGGAAGGCCGAGATGTGTACACCATAGTTAAAACCCAACCAACGCAAAGGTTTCCAGTCGTTCAATGCGTAAGCCGAATACTCCATCGCCTGATAATGCGGTAGGCTCATGCCGATGCTGTCAGACTCTCCTGGAGTGAAGGCATGACGGATGGCACTCGCACCAATGCGCAGTTCACAATCCGGGGCGATGTAATAACTCAAAGCGGCTTTCAGGTTGAGATCGGAAATGCCTGTGCGCCAGTTGAATTTACGCCTTTTGAAACTGTAGTCGATGTCGTTGCTGTAATCGCTGACGATGAAAGCTGTGTTGAGGAACCAGCGGCTGCCGAAGTTGTGCGTCCAGCGCAGGGTGCCCGAGGTGTTGCCCCAAGTGTTGTACATGCCTTGCGCTTGATAGATGCCGCCCATGGACTCAATGACATCATGACCTCTGTAAAACGAGAGATAGATGCGGTCGTTCTGCCCGATTTTGGTGTTGATCTTTGCATTTAAGTCGTAGAATCTCGGCACAAGAGGCATGTCTTCGTTGGGTTTCACAAAAAAGTCGATGAAACTCCTGCGTGCCGAAATCAGGTAAGAAGCCTTCTCCTTGACGATGGGACCATTGGCGGTCAAAGTGGCGGCAAAGGGACTCAACGCCACCGAGAAATCGTGGTGGTTCATGTTGCCTTCCTTCATTTTGCAGTCGAGGACGGCAGAGACGCGACCGCCATATTGCGCGGGCATGTTGCTCTTGTAGAGCGTCACCTGGTTCACCGCCTCGGGGTTGAAGATGGAGATCATGCCGAAGAGGTGAGAGGGATTATAAATCGGTGCCTCGTCGATGAGGATGAGGTTCTGGTCGTTGGTGCCGCCGCGCACGAGCAGTCCCGACGAGGCGTCGCCGATGGTCTTCACGCCCGACTGCATCTGCACCGCCTTGAGGATATCGGCCTCACCAAACACGCTCGGGAGTTTCCGTATCGATTGGATGGTCAGCATCTCGGCGTGGAACTCGTTCTGCTGTTGTGGACGCTCCACTGCTGCCGCTTCAACGGTGACTTCGCCCAAACCCACGGAGTTTTCCTCCAACTTGATTTCCAAGGTTTGGTCGGCATTGAGTTGGACTTCAACCTCTTTGGTGTTGTAGCCCAAATAGGCGCATTGCAGCTTATGTTTTCCAGCGGGCAAACGCAATGAATAGAAGCCGTAGCCGTTGGCTGAGGTGCCTGTTTGAGAGGAGGCCTCATATAATGTGGCACCGATAAGCGTCTCGCCCGTGGCGGCATCGGTGATGTGGCCGCTTAAAGTATAGGTCTGTGCCTGAAGACAAACAAAAGAGGCAAAGAATAATATGGTGATGAGGATACGTTTCATGGCTTATTCGTTTTCGGGGGTGATGGCGTCGTAGATTTCGTGGTAAGTAAAAG
This sequence comes from Bacteroidales bacterium, assembly GCA_045628585.1. Lineage (GTDB taxonomy): Bacteria > Bacteroidota > Bacteroidia > Bacteroidales > F082 > Limimorpha. The sequence goes on from JAZQPN010000241.1 coordinate 8,240, forward strand.
GTTGGCGTTGCAC
>JAZQPN010000242.1:0-2180 GCA_045628585.1 Bacteroidales bacterium
GGCTTTCGTGGCCGAATAAACCGTGATGCCAGGCATGGGGGATGTAGCCGCCATCGTCGAAACGACGATGATGTAGCCGTGCCCGCGTTGCTTCATAAGTCGGATCGTAGCCATCTCGTTCTGTGAGCCAAGGAGTTGTCCACCAAATTTGTCTTCCTAAGACTGCTTGGCCTCCGACTTGGCTTTCGTGGCCGAATAAACCGTGATGCCAGGCATGGGGAATGTAGCCGCCATCGACGAAACGACGATGATGAAACCGTGACCGCGTTGCTTCATTTCGTTGCCGAAAAGTATGCAAAGTCGCGTTGGCGTATAGGAATGCAAGCGCAACATTGTCAAGGCTTTTGCCTCGTTCTCGCGCGTCAGTTCCTCGAAGAAAAACATGCCCGCATTGTTGATGAGAATATCAATTTCCAATTGCCGTTCATTGCAAAAAGCAAGCAGTTCATCGGCAGCGGTAGCTACAGCCAAATCCTGAAAACGTGGCACGACCTCAACGCCAAATTGCGATGACAATTCGGCTGAAGCCTTTTCCAGTTCCTTTTCCTGATTGCTCACCAACAGCAAGTTACAACCAGCCTCCGCCAATTGGTGTGCATATTGCAAGCCCATGCCCGAACTGCCGCCCGTAACCAAAGCCCAAGGCGTGTGTTGGCATTGCTGCGCATATTTACTGACTCTTTTTTGAAGATTCATCTTATTCCAATTCAATTTCAACTAAAACATCACCTTCGTAATTCGAAGCCCACAAACACTCATCATGTGTTTTTTCGCCATTGATTTTGAAACTTCTCATCTCTTCGCCGTGACCTTTAACGACAACCGTAAGATTCATGTTTCGGTAAAGGATGCCACTCAACCGGCATTCACTGCCATCCTTCATGCCGACCGGATTGAATTCTATTCCCCAATCCGTAAATTCAAGGCCAAAGATATGATTGATAACGAGTCGGATGAAGCCCGAAGCGCACCAAGTCTGATGATGTTTCACATCCCAAAGCGCGCCACACTGATAGCCGCCAGACGGGACACCATCAATAGTGTAGATTTCGCAAAAGTCTCCCCCACTATGATTCATTGCCAAATCGGCCATGTTTTCCAACTCAAAATAGAAAGGGGCCAACAAACCATAATGCGCACATCCAGAAGCATATAAGGCATTGACATGAGGCCAAACCATCAGGTTGTGACGGCCTGGCTTGTCGGGCGTATTGCGTGGAAATGATGGACTCACGCTGGCAATGCCATGATCTGTGATAGAGGCATTTTTTACCACCTCTTCAGCTTCTTCATCATCCAAAAGGTCGAAGAGCAGAACAAAAGCCAAACCCATTCCCTCCTGATAATCGTGGGGATGACCCAAATGGTCGATGAGATAGTAGAACTTATGTTCCTCGGGACGATAAAATGTTTCCCTAATGTGATTTTCCAAACAATGAGCAGATTCATAATATGATTCCGAAGCATCGGTTAAGCCAAACTTTTCCGACATTTTAGCCAAAAGCCAACAGGCTTCCATATATAAAACATTCGTGCTCAAACATTTAATCGTAGCCGAATTGGAATGATGCAGCACATAGCTGTCGTCCCATTTGGCTGGGTCGTAAACGGGTTCATCGTAGGCTGCAATGCCATCCTGAAAAACGGCAGGTCCCATGAAAAGTTCCGAAACCGAATCGAAACACTGCGCTTCCAATTCCGCCATCGTATTCTTGCAGCAATCGTAGGCTTTGGTCAGGAAAAGCATGTCGCCCGTCACCAAATAATGGTTGTAAGCACCTATGGTCCAAATGATTTTGTCCCAATACTGATGGCCAATCGTCCCACCGTCGTTGGTGACACTCCAAAGCGATTTTTCCGCCACTTCGGGATGAAGCAGACTCACCGCATTCCAGCAGTTTATGGCGCAGTCGCGCGTCCATTCGCCGCCGTAACCTTCACCCGCTTCTATCATGCCATCATGGATGTTGTGGTCGATGGTCCAGACGGCCAACTTGAACGCACTATCCAAAAGCGCATTGTCGGAATGCATTTCCTGTGCCATGCCTTGCAGCGACATGAAACACACGAGCAATCCGACAAAGATTTTTTTAAAGCGTTTTTTCAGCATGATCGATTTCCTTTTGCAGTTTATCCGGCAGATTTTCAACGCAATGATGGCACTTCATTTCCAAGGTATA
>JAZQPN010000243.1:0-1946 GCA_045628585.1 Bacteroidales bacterium
TTGCGCCAGCTTGTCGTAGCGCTCCTTAGTGCCTTTGGGCGGGAATGGAATCGACATCTCGTTGAATGAGTCGGCGATGTAATACTCGCATTTGCCAAACTCCTTCTCCCATTCCTCGATAAACATCTTGCCGATCTTAGGGAAAAGCGGGTCGTCGGCCATCAGCATCCAGTTGTGGAAGCCTGCCCACTCGCTCTCCACGATGTTGGCCTCGGGATACAGGCGTTTGATTTCGAGAGGTAGGAATCCGGCAAAGCCCGGACAGATTGGCTTCATGCCAAGTGAGCGCATGCGGTCTAAGATCTTGTGTTGCAGGGCGATCTGGTCGTTGTGCCACGACATAGGCATGGGCGAATCTACGCCACTGATGTTGCCCATGCGCATCCAAGGCAGGTGGGCTGGCCCGACAAAATAATGGCTGATTTCCTCATCGGTCAAGCCAATCTTTTTCCACACGCGGGCCGAGATGGCTTCATTGGCGACCAAGGCCAGAGGCATGTCGACGCCATGCAGCGCCATCCAGTCGATTTCGGCTTCCCAACGGCTCCAGTCCCAATAAGGCATGGTGTAGCCGTAGGTCACCACATTGAAATAATAATGGTGGGCGAAAGGCGAGATGATTTGTTTTTCATCGCTATCCGTCAGTTGCTCAGACAGTTCGCAACGCTTGCCGCTCCAACTGCTGATGCCTGCTTCCTGGCTTTTCACATAATCGTAGAAACCGCGGCAAAGGGCGACGCCGCTGCTGCCGTGAATGGTGAGACGACCATTTTTGACGGCGGTGGTGAACTGGTCGCAGCCATCATCGGTCTTGGACAGGTCGGCGTGGAGTTCGATGTTGAGGTCTTGCGCTGCAAAACGGCTTATCACATTATTGGCGGCTTGCTCGCTTTCGTTGGGCTTTGTGCTGCAAGAGACCAGGGCGAGAAACAGTATTAGGAATGGAAATGCTTTCATGGAACGTAAATTTTCTTTGCAAAAATAGGTTTTTGGACATAAATCTTACAACAATCTGGCATAAATCTTTTTTCTCGCGTCAGCCAAATCCGTATCAATTTATGCGCAGTTCCTTGCGCTCCCTGAGCTTGTCGAAGGGCGTATTTAAAAATTCGCCCGATTCGCCCAATTCGCGGTTCATAAAATCAGCGTAATCCGAGAAATCAGCGGTTTCAAAATTATATTCCATAAAATCCTGTTTCCCAATCTTTTACAAGGATTTACTTATAATTACTTATAAATTTTATAAATCATTGTCATTCAAATTGTTGCAGCGAAATACTTATAATTGCTTATAAAATTTTCTGCCCTAAAATGTTGACAAGGTTGAGATATGGAATAAATTTGCAAGGTGAAAATCAAAAAAGTTGCTTATGCGTAAGTCTCTACCACTTTTGGCCTTGCTGTTTTTGGCTTCGGTTTGCGCCCAATCCCAGAGTTTCATACATGGCGTTTGTCTGAATCAGGACAAGAAACCGATTGAAAACGTCGGCGTTTACTGCCACGATTCTCTGCTGATGTCGATTACTGACGAGTCGGGTGCCTTTTTGATTCGCTCGGCCAAGGCTGGCGACACGGTGAAATTTGTCCACCTTTCGTTTGAACCTGTAAAACGCATCTTGAAACAAAGCGATTTTTCCGATAAAGCATTGAATATCACGATGAATTACCGCTCCAACGAGTTGCCTTCGGTTGACATTGTAGCCAATGCGCCACATGTCATTTTCGACAATCCGGTTCAGTCGGTCATTGATTTTGAATTCAATAGCGATGGCATTTATCTGATTGCCTGGCGTAGAATGAATAGTAGCCTGCTGCACCTGTCCTACGATTTCGACACCTTGCATGAAATGAAACTTTCCCCAAGCATGAAGCATCTGTACCGCGACAAAAGGAATTACATGATGATTTACGGCGACAACGACCGTGCTTATCAGATTCATTGTTTC
>JAZQPN010000244.1:0-5646 GCA_045628585.1 Bacteroidales bacterium
CTCGGCATGACCGTATCCAAATCGATGACACACAAAATGTTGCCTTCCGCATCAAAAAGCATGTTGTTGACTTTGGTATCGCAATGGCAAATGCGCTTGGGCAATTTCCCTTCACGATAGAGCCTTTCGCCCAAAGTCATTTGTTCCGCAAATTGCTGAATCTGAGAAACATACTTCTGAACTTCTACATTTTTCATTCTACCCGCCTTGTCATTTGCAACGGCTTCATCAAGTTGCTTCAGGCGGAATTCGATGTTGTGGAAATCGGGAATGATTTCACCAATCGGGTCCTTCAAATCAGCCAAAAGCGACTCGAAATCGCCGAAAGTCAAGCCTGCATAATAGGCATATTCTGGCGTGACCGTTTCGTATGTATAGGAATCGGAAACAAAATCCATCATGCGCCAATATTTATCATTTTCAACGATATATGTCTTTCCCGTATCGGCTTTCAGGAAATGCAGCACACGGCGGCTGATGTCTTCAACACCTTGGTTTTCATATTTCAGCCGAATGTGGCGCGTCACGGTTTCAATGTTGTTCTGCAACATTTCCACATCGGTGAAAACAGCATTGTTGATGCGTTGCAAGACATATTTCGGCTTATCCTCGCCTTTCAAAAAAACCTTGAAAGTGTCGTTAATAAGGCCATTGCCCAAAGGCGAAATCTCGCCAATCTGATTTTCAGGAATGAAACAGGCGGCAATTTTTACAAGTTCGTTCATAGCGGATTATTTTGCTGCGAAAATAAACAATTTATCCATTAAAACGTTTTTTTACCTATTTTTATGCTTTCAAAAACGGATAACAAAACATCGAACAGTATGAATAACAGATTTTTACACCTGATTCTTGGAATCATTCTTCTAATTGGAACAACCAGTTGCGGCTCAAAAGGCGAAAAGAAAAACTACAAAATCGTTGACGGCACCATCGTTTTCGATGAACCCGAACGCGAAAAAGGCCAGCAAAGCGTGTTGCAGTTTGCCGTCGACCCAATTGAAAACGTGCGCATCGGCTTCATCGGCCTTGGCATGAGAGGCCCCGATGCCGTCAACCGAATGACTTGCATTGATGGCGTCACCGTGGTCGCCCTTTGCGATTTGGAGCCAAACCGCGTGGAAAAAGTGCAACTGGAAATCCTTGATGCCAAGGGACTTTCGAAAGCTGCTGCTTATAGCGGTGAAAACGGCTGGAAGCAACTTTGCGAGCGCGACGACATTGATTTAGTGTATATTTGCACCAATTGGCAGACCCATGTCCCGATGGCCGTTTACGCCATGCAGCACGGCAAACACGTGGCCGTCGAAGTGCCCGCAGCCACTTCCATAGAAGAATGTTGGCAGCTTGTCGATGTGGCCGAACAAACGCAACGCCACTGCATGATGCTCGAAAACTGCTGTTACGATTTCTTCGAGATGACCGCCCTCAACATGGCACAACAAGGTCTGTTGGGCGAAGTCATTCACGGCGAAGGCGCTTACATTCACAATCTTGAACCTTACTGGCCTTATTATTACGACAATTGGCGCTTGGATTTCAATCAGAAACATAGCGGCGATGTCTACCCCACTCATGGCTTAGGACCTCTTTGCCAAGTGTTTAACATTCACCGCGGCGACCGCATGAAGACTTTGGTCTCGATGGCAACACCATCCTTCAATGGCAAGAAACTCGCCCGCGAAATGATGCAGACCAACGATTTTGCTAACGGCGACATGACCACAACTATGATTCAGACCGAACAAGGAAAGACCATGCTCATCGAACACGATGTCTATACCAACCGCCCCTATAACCGCCTGTATCAACTGACAGGAACAGAAGGATTTGCCAACAAATATCCAAGCGAAGGCTTCACGGTTTTGGAAAAGAATTTGCCAGAATATCTGCTTACTGAAGATCACGAGCCCCTCGACCCTCACGGTTTTGTGCCAGAATCCGTCAAGGCCATTCTCCTTGACACCTACAAGCATCCGATTGCCAAGGAAATTGAAGAAAAGGCAAAGGAAGTCGGCGGTCACGGCGGCATGGATTTCATCATGGATTACCGCCTGATTTACTGCCTGCACAACGGTTTGCCGTTAGACGAAGACGTGTATGATGCCGCCGAATGGTCGTGCTTAGGCGAACTCACCGCCGCCTCTATTGAAAACGGCGGAATGCCCGTCGCCATGCCCGATTTCACACGCGGCGACTGGAACAAGATTCACGGCTTTAAACATGCTGTGAAATGACGGCAAACAAAAATTGCCTCTTGCAAATCAACGCACCAACGGGAACATCGACAATCTGTAAGGTGCGCACCCAATCGGAATAAGTTGCAACTCAACATTTTGCTGCTTCACTTCAGGCATTTCATGCGGCAGTTTCGGGTCGCCTTTGTCGGGTTCCCAGTCTATCAAATTGGCTTTTACCGAAATCGTTATCGGTGCATTATCCTTGCTCCAGCGGAAATATGGCGGCAAATCGCGGAATGTGATTTCACTATCTTTCAACGATTTATCATCCAAGGCATAGCGGAATTCGTGCCAACGCTCTTCATTCAGTTCGTAGTAACTCGCATCTTTGGCTTGAAGACTCAAACCAAAAACCAAAGGACCGTAATTTACAATGGCAAAATCACCGCCTTTGGCGAAACCGCTGTACTCGAAATCGTCATTCGATGGCTCCATGATGCCCCAATACGGCTGCGTTCCGTTGAAATCGGCGAACTGCTCTGTACCAGTCTCTAAGCGTGCTTCCATAGGCAAAGTCAGTTCCACCACATCGCCCGCTTTCCATTTGCGTTCAATGCGATAAAAACCATTCACAGGAACAGCATTCACCATTTTTCCATTCACCGAACAAGTTGCGTTTTTGCACCAATCCGGCACGCGAAGCAGCAGATTCTCCCCTTCTGGCATTGCGTTGACAATCAATTTAATGCTTTCACGGAAAGGATATTCAGTCTGCATCTCGATGTCGTATTTTCCATCTCTGGTTTTCAGATGCGCCGGCGCATAAAGCAACCACATCAATTCATTCTGCTGGTTGTGCATACACATGTTGATGACATAATTCGGCAGCACGCGGTTGATGTTGGCCGAGCAGCAGGTCGGGTCGTGAATCACCTTATAATATTGGCCATCGTCGCGGATTTTGAGATGCACGCCCGGAATGCGGTTCATGGCAGTCGTGTATACGCTCAAATCGAAATATGAACTGACCGCCGTCGGCAAGGCATTGAAGAAATCCTTCTCGATTCTGTCGCCATATTTAGCCTCGCCAGTGGCGCGCGCCATCCACACATTCGACCAAAGGAAATCCGAAATGTCGCAAGCCTCGGCCGCCTCAAAAGCCCCGATGCCGTGCAGATATTCATTCGAAGAATTGGCACCCAATGGCAACACAAAATGCTCTTGCAGAAACTCATACGCATTGACCGAAGCCGCCAAATAATCGGGATTGGCATTCCAGATGTAAGCCGCAGCACACAATTTCGCCGACTCATTATAGGAAACGCCGTGGCAAATCGCCGTGCGCATGAAAGCCTTGTCGCTCACCCACGAATCCAAGTAGCCACTTTCATAATTTCCGTAGACTTTCATTGCGCGGTCAACGAATTGCTTATCACCTGAATAGCGGCTGATTTCCAACATGTTTTCAAGGCCAACAATGCGGCGCATATTGTCCAATTCGCCCCCGCTCAAAGGCTTGTTGGCGTCCTTTCTTTCAAAAAGCGGAAACTCGTCATACACGTTTTCCAACATTGACAAAATCCTTTCGTCATGCGTGGCGGAATAATAGGCCAAAGCCGCACGGCAGAAGACCGCTTCGCTCCAATACATGCCGTAATCGCCATCGGTTTTGCCCCAGTTTTCAATGTAATCCTTGTTATTTGAAAGGATATAGCCATTCGGCTTTTGGCGCGCCACGACAGCCTCCATGATGCGTTGCGAACGGTTCATCAGCAAAGTGTCGTCAAGGATGAATCCCAAGCGCGTCACGCCATCGGCATAATAGCCCGTCTGCTCGTAATGCCACCAGCCCGGCGCATCAGCCGTCTGCCAGCCTTCGACAAACTCCGTGAAATCGTCGCCAAGGTTTTTGGTGAGACCACGCGAGGCCATTCCCGCCCAATCGTGCAGCCATCCCGTCGGCTTTATTTCGCCCACATCAAACGGCATATATGCTTCTTTTACAGTCTGTTTTGTCTCTTGAGCCTTCACCGGCACCGCCATGACCGCAACAACCGAAACGGCCAAAACCAAATGGAAAAATCTTCGCATTGCATTATGTTTTAATTGCGCAAAAGTAGTGAATTTCTGACAACCGACAAGTCATCAAAAATCCAAAGAAGTTTCATAATTTATGTTTTTATTTATTACTTTTGCTCCCAAATTCAACAAGCTATGACAGAACATCAACAGCATCAGGCAGCGCGTGATTTCGCCGATTATTGGAAAAACCGTGGCGATGAAAAAAGCGAGACGCAACAGTTTTGGATGTCGCTTCTACACTCGGTGTTTGGGATGGAAGAACCCCAAAAGTTCATCGAATTCGAGAAGCGCGTGCAGCTTACCCATGTGAGTTTCATTGATGCGTATATCGAATCCACCAAAGTCCTGATTGAGCAGAAGAGTTTTGACATTGACTTGCACAAAGGATACAAGCAAAGCGACGGTTCCATGCTTACGCCTTTCCAACAGGCCAAGCGTTATGCCAACGAACTTCCGTATTCTCTCCGTCCGCGCTGGGTGGTGGTGAGCAATTTCCAGTCTTTTCTGGTTTACGACATGGAAAATCCGAATGGCGAACCGTTTGAAATCCTTTTGGAAAACCTTCAGAATGAATACTATCGCCTTTCGTTTTTGACCGACATGGGCAACATACACTTGAAAAAGGAAATGGAAGTGAGCATCAAGGCGGGCGATTTGGTCGGGAAGATTTACGATGCCCTGCTGGCCCAATACAAGGACGCCACCAATGCCGAAACGCTCCGCAGCCTGAACATGCTCTGCGTCAGGCTGGTGTTCTGCCTGTATGCCGAAGATGCGGGCGTGTTCGGGAAACGCAACATGTTTCACGACTACATGGCTGGATTCGATGCCCGTAATTTCCGCCATGCTTTAATTGACTTGTTTCAAGTGCTTGACACCAAGATTGAGGAACGAGACCCGTATCTCGATGAAGAACTGGCCGCATTTCCGTATGTGAATGGCGGTCTGTTTACCGACAGCGACATTGAAATACCGAATTTCAGCGACGATTTGCGCACTTTGATTCTTACCAAGGCATCGGATGATTTCGACTGGAGCGAAATAAGCCCGACCATTTTCGGCGCCGTGTTCGAGTCGACCCTGAACCCCGAAACGCGCCGCTCTGGTGGAATGCACTACACTTCAATCGAGAACATTCACAAGGTGATTGACCCGTTGTTTCTGAACGACTTGCGCAAGGAATTAGACGAAATAAAAGCCGAGAAAACCGGCAAAGCACAAGCGAAACACGCCGCTGACTTTCAAGCGAAACTGTCGCGGCTGAAATTCCTTGACCCGGCTTGCGGCAGCGGCAATTTCTTGACCGAAACCTATCTTTCGCTTCGCCGTTTAGAAAACGAGGCCATAAACATTCAGGCCAAGGGACAAGTCTACATTGGCCTTG
>JAZQPN010000245.1:0-9200 GCA_045628585.1 Bacteroidales bacterium
CGTCATCCCCGCGAAGGCGGGGACCTCATCATTAACAAACTAAATCTTAAACAAATGAACAAAACAGAAATCACCAAAAAACGCCGCGAGCTTCAAAAGAACCTCCTAAGCGTTTACCAACTTGAAAAGGAACTCACCCAAGAGTTTCTTGCAGACCATCCCGACCTTGTTGGATCTGTCCTCAAATACAAGACCAACCACGCCACCACTTTCAAAAAGGTCACAGGCATACTGTCATACGACAGCACCATGCCCAAACTGATTCTGCAATGCGTCATCGACAGACTCACCATCAGCGACACGCAAGAATGTATCACAGGCACCATCGAAATGATTCCCTTTTCTCATTTCGACACCCACCGCACCACCAATGAAGACTACGAAGATGCCGCCCGCGCTTTCATCAGGGAACTCTGCCAAGGTCCTGATATCAAAATCACCGATGAAGAAATCCGTTTTTCATCATTCGACACGGCTCAGACCTTCAACCAATTCTATTTCGTCCTCGACCCCGAAGCAACTAACCCCGATTTATCTTAACAGCTACAATTCCCCCGACTGAAGTATTGAAAGCCCGACAGGGATGGGCGCGTCGGCCACGGGCAAAATCAGTGCCGCCTTGCATTTAGCGGCCTGATTCATCGAACGCTTGCGTGAGACTAAATGCGGGGCAGCGCCCGCCAAAAGGACAGACTAAGTGTTTGAGCCTTAGGGAGCTGCATTTATGTTCCGCGACTTAAGGCTCAGACACTTAGGCTGGCCGTGCGTAAGGCCGATGATTTCGCCCTTGACTCTTTCGTTTCCTTTCTGGTCAAGCAGAAAGGAAAATATTGATTATTAAAACATTACAATACAATCCAGGCACAACAAACACCTTTAAAAATAAAACTCAAACACCCATGAAATCCCAAATCCTCATCACCACCCAAACCCGAAACGCCTACCGCGCCATCAGGACGGCACTCGTCAACGCCAACATCGGAGATTTAGGCGTTTCGGGCATGACCTTCAGCGCGATAATCGACTTCGCCGATTATGCGCTGCTGGTCGATACCATCCGTATGGAAACCGACCGCGCTGCCGTCCTTCCTGACGAGTACACCATCACCACCGCGCAGCAATTCATCCCCCTCAATCCTTCACCTCGCTAAACTCTCCACTTCCCACTCGGTTGCTGAGCCGCTCCCTGAGCGAAGCCGAATCACCCCATCCCGTTAGCACGAAAGTACGAATAACGTTAGCACGAAAAAAGTCCCTTTTCCGCAGTTTCCGCAGTTTCCGCAATGCGTAAATTTGCGTAAAACAACAAACCCCGACAGCTTTCCGCCATCGGGGTTTCGTTTTTTCCCATTCCTCATACACGTTTATCTTCAAAAAATTTCAAAGGAATTTTCATAACAGGATGACACGGAAAAACTACTCATTGTGCATAACTAAAGCAATAACAATTACCGTTTTCCGTTTTAAATAGAACATTTTTCATAAGGCAAAACAATTAAAAACTATAATTCAGCCACTGCCTAATATTTCTATTGACTTCAGGGCGTTTTATTCCTAACAATCGTTCAATACTATCATACAAAGCCGCATTATTAGGCGTTTCGAACAGCATTTGCCGAACTAAATCCATGCCGCCTTTCTTATACAGCATTTCACAAATTACCATCTGAATGACATAACTGTAATTTGTAGACACATCACAATATGGCACCTTATATTCAATGACGCTTTGGGCAGAATCATTCGTATATCTTCCATCAGCATCCTTATAGGCTTCAATCAAATCTGCCGAAAGGTCGATTTGTGGATTGTCATTCAAAAACGCCTTCAGTTTGTCAAAATGCCACTCTTTCGTTTCCAAAGCATGCTCGCCAAAATAGCAGCATACTCCTTCCTCAAACCAGGAAAAGCGTTGGCCATTCGACACGCTCTTAAGCATCAAATGTATGAATTCATGGATTTTGCCTTCACCGCCTTTTGTGTAGCAAATCTTGTTCTTGCCTATTTTACTGTTTCCGTATGGAACAACTGTCTCTGCCGAATAGAAGTCATAGCAACTGCCATCAACTCCAAAGTAATGGAACATCTCTGTCTTGTTGTCAAACAAATAATACTCCACGGGTTCCATACCCTCAACACCAAACTCTTCAGCGAATGCGGTAAGCCTAGATACAGCTGTGTTGGCTGCCGCTTCGTCAAAAGCATAGGTCGATGGATAATAGTAGGTAATCCACCCGATTTGTTTCTTACAGAAATAGCTTTTATTGATGGTCAGCTTATTGACCAACTTGAATCCATCGCTTGTTCTTATCAGCGGAATGGTAAAAATCCCCAACAACTGTTTTGGGCTTGGGAAGTCATCAAAAAACGCAGTTTGGAGTTCATATAAGGTGTCATTGCGTTTTGCAACCCCCATAAAATACTCTTCGTATGTATAAAACGGCAGCAAATTGCACTGGATGATGGAATTGGGGTTCCCATAGTCCTCTTTTTCGAAATCAGTCCAAAAGTCGTAATTCGTTGGCTTATAGTTAGGGTCGCTTATCTTCCCATAATCCAAAAAATACGCATATTCATATCGTTGCCAGAAATCATAAATCTCATGAAAAACCACAGAAGTGGTATCCAAGAATAGAGGATCCCGCAATGAGGCTTTCTGCTGAAGAATTTGTGCTTGAAGACTTGTAGAAAACAAGGACAAACACAATAAAGTTAAGTATAATAATCTATTTTTCATATCAATACAAAAATAATGGAAAGAGCAAAACCATTGTTTAACTTAATGGATTGCTCTTTCAATGATTAATTATTACTGGGCTGGGGGATTAGGATTAGTTCCTGATGATGATTCCGATGAAGCAGCACTTGCGTTCAAACCACGTACAAGGTTTACCATTGCGAGATTTTGTAAATATGTGGTATCTTCACCTTGACACTCGCATGGACAATTGCAACTGCATTTCGGTTTTTCTCCACCAACGATGGCTGTCATCTCCTTTTTTTGGAGCTTTGTCAATTTAATTGAATCCATATTTTACATTTTATGTATGATTAATAAAAAAATTCTTATTTGGCGTAACCTAAGCTATCCTCTTTTGCCTACCCTATCGGGCCTCCTGCAAGGCGGATGAAACGCCACCCTTGCCGAAACTGCCGCTTATAGCTTTAAAAACGACAGAGGCCACAAATCGAATGAACTTATTCCTCCCGAGCCACCAAATCCCTCTTGGTTTATAGAGGGCTCCATCGCTATAGTCTCGGGCGTATACTCACTTATCCAGCAATAGATATCGCAGCTCTTTCACAACCATCAAGAATATTTCTTTCATGATTTATCTTGTTATGATAATACGTTCCGTATAGTTAATTCCCTTCTCGTCCGTAATCCGCAACAAATAAACTCCTTCCGGCAAATCCTTCACATTGGTTTCATTCTCTCCTTTTCCTGTATTTACAAGCTGTCCAATAGCGTTGTATATCTGTACTTTTTCAATGGAAGCTTTTTTTGGCAACACGATTCTTACCGTACTATTGCATGGATTAGGATAAACCTGCACAGTCTTTTCATGTGGCAGTAGCTGTTCCGGCACCTGCAAGGTGGTGTAATCCACCGTGTCAGTAACATGAAGCACCCAATAGTTGTTATGGGAGTGCAACAAATAAACAGTATCGTTTGTGCAGTTGTAGTCGCCACAAGGCATTTCTATCTCACCATTTGAGCAGCCTGATTCTGCGAGCATTGTGTATTCTCTGTCATTGTGCTTGATAACATCTGCAAGATATTCATGAGCCTCCGTTTGTGTGCCTATGGCTCTTTCCCAAAGCAGGTTGCCGTTGCTGTTAGTGCGGAAAACCCACAACTTGTTTCCAATTTCAAGATTCCAAGCAGGCTTCAAATTGTTCGCACTTTGGGGATCACCGTCTAATGACTCCGTCGTTCCAAAAACGGTAAAGCCTCCATCATCATTCAGGAAGACTTTGACAATCTTTTCCTGTTTCGTGCCACCATAGCACTTGCTCCAAAGTACATTGCCATCCAAATCTGTACGCAGCAGCCAAATATCAGTGGTCAAAGGCATGTGAGGTTGTCCATACACATGTCCATGATGATACCCTGCGCCTTGAAGGTCATCGTTCGATGATGATGAGATTCCTCCCAACAGATAGCCATCTGGAAGTTCTATGACATGGGAAAATGAATCATTCTTGTTTCCTCCATAGCAACGGTTCCATTCCACTTCACCATTGGCATTCATCTTGACCAATATACCATCGACATATCCGCCAGAATGAACACAACTCTCTATGCTACCGCTTACGAATTGGTTATCTGCATCACAAACAATATATAATCCTCCATCTTTAGCGGTAGCAATAGTGGCATCGCCTTCGCTTCCATCGGTTCCTATGGTTGTTTCCCACTCCAGATTACCGTTTTTGTCCAATTTTACAACCCAAATATCCGAACTGCCATAATACTGGCTAACATCGCCACATGCCCATTCTCCATGTATTGCAGTGCAAACAATACCGCCGTCATCAGTGGCAACCCCACTCAATGAATAAGGTAAAAAGTGGTCTTCACAGCCCAAAAGGCGTTCCCAAATGACATTCAGTTCGCCATCTCCCCGCATAATTGCTAGTCCTGCATTTCCTGTCGCTGGAAAACCTTTTTTCCCAAAATAGTAGTATTCATTATCATTGTCCTTTGCATTAAAGATGCCATGATACCGACAATCTTGGTTGCATTCCTGGTTAACGATATTCAGATTTTCGTCAATCCTAATTGTCCATGTCCCATTAATGCCTTGCGTACCGCATGAAATCATGCCAGTCCCCAAATCAGACCATCCCTCAATTATGAAACCATCGTTTGTTGTGGCAAATCCAGCTGGTTCATCAAACTCTAATCCTCCATAACATTGCTGCCAATCTATATACAATTGGGCTTTTAGGTCACTTGAAAAAAAGAGTGCAATAGCCAGAACAAATAGTATTTTTTTTAGCAATAAATTCATCTGATGCAATTTTTTGTATTCCTTGCCGCAAGCTGCGTCTTCACAGCCTGCGGCAGGAACACGAGATTAATTACTTATTTCGTAATGACTAGTTTGTTTGTGCACTGATACTTGCCACAAATAAGTGTGCATGTATATACACCATTAGCAAGAGCTCTAAGGTCAAGCACCTTTTGACCAGTATTGCCAACAATCTCATACTCAGCCACCTTGATCCCAAGAGCATTTGAAACAATAAGCGTTGCTCTATCAGCATTGCTCGGCAAAGTGAAATCTACATTAACCCAGGTTGTAGCGGGATTGGGACTTGTCGAACAAGTCAGTCCCATGGCCTTACTTAAATCCTCGTTTACTTCAATTGGTATTCCTTCTCCTTTTTCATTTTCTATTCTGGCCTCGCCGTGGGCGTAGCACAATGCTCCTGAAAGGATGAAGCAGAGCATCAGAATCATTTCTTTTAATTTGTACATAGTTTTGTGACTTTAAAGTTGAAATTTTTCGCTTAAGCTTTCTGCAACAAAAGTAGAGTATCGCAAAAAAATAAATCACAAAACCACGCTGGAGAAATGTTGGAATCTTTTAATATCAGTGGAGTGGGTCTGATAATCAACAAGTTACAAAACAACCAAATAGGACAACAGCCAGAGTTTTCCAAAAATTTTCCAACATTTCAACCAAAAGCAAACAAAATGCAACTCACAAGAACCAAAAACCCCGCTTTGTAGGCGGGGTCAGATAGAATCATTTTCTTTTTATCTAAGGTGCCAAAATCATTCAATCACTTCCCAATGTCCACCCTTATCAGGCCCAACACGACGGATAACACCTTTATCTTGAAGCACTTTGAAGTGTTTGGCAATTCCTCGTGGATTTAAGCCTAATTGCCTGGCGATTTCTGGAATGGTGACATTGGAATTACTGATGATGATTTCAACTATTGTTTTCTGTGTATCTTTCAATGTACTTTTCAATGTACTTTCTTTTGAAATTCCTTCCGTTTGACCCTCAAAACCATCCATTATCTGTGGCAAAGGCATATTCCCCTCTTCTTTTTGATTGACATTTTTGGGACCGCACAGCCCTTCCGCTACCTTCAAAACATACTCTGACAAGCTTTCCTCCACCCCAATCTTCTCCTGAAGGTTCTCATTCTGCTTCTTGATGGCCGAATAAGTCCGGTCTTTCAGTGCACCTATCTCTCCCTCATTCAATCCCAACAGATGCAGGTGGCATAGCGTGAGGTCGCTCTGTTTCAAACTCGGGCATTGGCTTAGCAGCATATTGTCAAAACCCTTATAATGTCTTTCCACGGCATCTTTGAGTTGTTTGAAATCCTCTTCTTTGAGACCGATGCCATGTTGGAAGGAAGTATCACGAGAGGTAATATGTTTGCCATGTAACAAATCTAAGATACTTTGGCAGATTTCTTCATCCAGGAAAGCCGCACGTTGTTTCGCCGACTCTTCGCTTTGTTGTTCCAAGACCTTTTCCAATGCACTTACCTGTGCTTCACGCTGTTGTAGGTTTTTTCGCAATGCTTCTTGTTCCTTCTGGTAGGCCAGTCGTTCTGTTTCCAACTCTTCCTCATGTCGCTTCTTGGTCTTCTCTATCTCCTTTTCCGACTGATCTTTCTGTGCTCTCAATTCTTCCTCGTGGCGTTCTTTTGTCTTTGCCATCCATTGTTGGTGCTTCCTTTCCACCTCCTCCAACTGTTGTTCGGTATCCGCTTTCAGTTGTCTCAGTTCTTCCTCATATTTCTTCTTTGTTTCTTCCAATGTCTTGTCAGCCTCAGCTTGCCACAGCTTCAATTCTTTCTCGTGCTCTTGCTCCGTTTCTCCCAACAACCTGTTAGCTTCTTCTTGCTGCTCTTTCAATAGTTTCTTGCTCCTTAGTTTTGCCAAAACAATGATGGACAAAGCAACCACAATGGCAATAGGTACAATGATACCAATTGTTTTTTTGATAGACATTTCTCGCATTTCCTCAGCTTCTTTCTTCTGTTTTTGATCCATGTATTCCTTGAATAAATCTTCAAGTTTCGAGACCAAAGCCTTATTCTCTCCCTCTGATTTCTTATTATCAGCTAAAAAACGCACACAAACATCAGCTTTTCTAAATTCTCCTATACTGTCATAAACATTGCGCAAATACTCTGCGGCTTGAATCTGGGATAATTTGTTATCTGTGTTTTCAAAAACAGGAATTAAATAATATAGAGCTGAATCATAGATTCCTTCTTCAAAGAAAAGTGCTCCTATGGTCATGCATCGATATAATCGTTCAGTTTCATTGTCAGCCAGCAGGACAATTTGTTTAAGTTCGTCCAAAGGTTGATCAATTTCAACCCCATACCGATAATCAGAAACTGCCTTACTTGACACAATATCTCTGTAAACTAGATTATTCGTGTCTGTCATACATTCTAAAGCTTGTTCAAAATACTGTCTTGCTTTATCTATCTCATTCATCTTATCATATTGCTTACCAATTCTATATAATATATTGGAGATGCCAATAGGCGATGTGAGTTCTATTTTACAATATACAAGTGCGTTCTCATAGCATGTGATGGCAGATTCCATCATGAATTGTTCCGAAAACAGGTCTCCCATACGATTATAGGTATTCGCCATAAACTGAGCCCTTTTGCCAATTAGTGCTTTTCCCTCAAAATACCCTTCCATTAACTCCAATGCTTTCAGATATTCTGCACAGGCTTTCACAACATCCCCCTTTTCATAAAAGCCGACACCATTAATATAATGCACACGAGCATCTAAAAACACATTTCGTTTTTGTTGAGGCACAGTGTGTGTGTTTGCCGTCAAAGAGTCAAAATAATCCACCGCATGTAACAACCCTTCTCGGTTGCTTTGGCCATAATAGTTTTTATAAAGCAGTTCCGAAATCAGCAGCTGGCAATAGTGCCCATTAAACTCATCAAGGCTATCGGCATTGGGGCTTGCCGCAAACTGCCTCAGCACCGCAAAGGCGCTGTCAGGCTGTTTCCACATGAGGCTGTCAATGGCCTGTAAAGACGCAAGATTTTGCGTCTCCCGCACCCCATCGTTGGGTAGAGACGTGCCATGGTGCGTCTCCTGAATCGCGTCATCAGACAGAGACGCACCATGACGCGTTTCTGCGGAAGGGGTACACGCAGTCATCACAACCACCAAAAACAATATGAGCCATCTAAATTTCATCGTCGCAAAAATTATCAAAAACAATCAAAACCCCATCTCTCACCACGGTTGCTGAGCCTCGGTTCCTGAGCTTCGGTCTCAGAGCCTCGGTTGCTGAGCCTGTCGAAGCATCACCCACAACCCATAACCCGCCACCTTTCAACTTTTCACTCTCAACTTTTCACTCTCAACTCTCCACTTTCCACTCTCCACTCTCCACTCTCCACTCTCCACTTTCCACTCTCCACTTTCAACTTTCACCCATCACCTTTCCTCACTTTCCTCATTTTCCTCGCTTTCCTCACTTTCCTCACTTTCCTCACTTTCCTCAACACCGCAAAAATACGCTATTTTCCCATATTTTCACACAAAAAACCCTATATTTGAAGCAGCAAAACTCATTTTTTCGGCAAAACAAAACTTAGAAAACACTGAATTTCAGCAAACAATAATTATTTCCGTAACAATATGCCGTCACAATTTAAAACTCAACAATAATGGACGAAAACAGCAAAAAAGCCACCCAAAACCAGCAAAATGCCGCTCAAAAACAAGAAAACGAAACACAAAAAACCGAAAGGCTTTTGAAACTACACCACATTCTAAGCAACCCAAACACATACACCCTTGACGAGCTTGCTGATGCCATCGGCATCGAGCGGCGTAGCATCTACCGCTACTTCACCAACCTCCGCAACGCAGGCTTTGAAATCGTCAAACAGGATGGCTTTTTCCGCATAAAAAACGACCAGGATGCCAATACTCCGCTACAGCTTACCATCACCCCTCAGGAAAACTTAATCCTCACTTACCTCGTCCAATCCCTAAGCAACACCAACCCACTCAAACAAACCCTGCTGAAAAAACTCGTCACCAAATCCACCATTCCACAAGCCGAGTGCTCATCCGACCCACAGACAACCAGCAATGTCGAAGCCATCACACGCGCCATCAAGTCCCACAGGCAAGCCACCCTCGTCGGCTACGCCTCCGCCAACTC
>JAZQPN010000246.1:0-1939 GCA_045628585.1 Bacteroidales bacterium
ATACCGTGAGACAATTGAAATTGGTCTATATTTAATGGGAATGCGACACCGCATTTATTAAAAATGCCGCCTCGCTTGACGCCCATTTCATAATGATTTCCCTTAAAGCGCAAATGATACATGTTCATCTTCCTTTGCAAATTCTTATCTGTAGTACTTGTTGATACCGCCAAACTCGGCTACCACAATAAATTGAAATTTTGTACTCTTACACCGGCGTTCCGACTTCAATCAGATTTCCATCAAGGTCATAAAAACGTACCACGCGCTGTCCCCACGAATGAGTCATTGGCAAGTTGACAAACTCCGTTTCCGGGTAAAGCGTTTTCAGCTTTTCATAGAAGGTGTCAACATTTTCTTCCTCAAAATACAACTCGCAGGCATTGTTCTGCGAAATCACGTCTTTGCCGATAAAACTGCGCCAGTATGTTTCCTCCTGCAAAACAAGCCCGTCCGACAGGATCATGTTGCCGTCATTGTCAACAAGCATTTCAAGACCGAAGAGGTCATGATAATACTTCATTGCCTTTTGGCAATCTTTTACAACGATCAAAAATCCGCTCAATTTCATGATGTATGACTCTCTTTCTGATTCATTATTTCAGTGATTACGGTTATCGTCGCAACGATACACACAAGTGTCGCTCCGTATTTCACGTCTGCAGCACAAACCGATAACGGCAAAAGAAACAGCAAAAGTCCTGTGAGCTTGTTCCCAAATGAATGCTCAATCGACAATCCGTGTACTCTCTTACTTGCAATCATAATGCCTGTGATCTTTGTTACTGCGATGATTGCAGTCCAAGTCCAGATCCAAAGCGGAATGTTCAGGAGAGGCAATATTCTCACAGCATAGCCGACTGCGAAAAGCAGGTCTGCCGCGCTGTCGAGCATCGCGCCATTTTCGCTTTCCGTGTGCAGTTTTCGCGCGACAAAGCCGTCCAGCACGTCGGTCGCGCCGCACAGCAAATAGAATACTGCAAAAGGGAAAGTATTCGGAGAAACGCCAAGTAAAAGAAGCGAAAACAGGATTCTGCTGACTGTGATACAGTTGGCGATCACAGCGTTACTTTTTCCACCGTTTCAGCGTCGGGAACAGTTTTTCACAATACGCTTTCATTTCTTCATTGGTCATACCCGCCTGTGCGCCGAACTGACTGCATAGTTCGATATATTCCTCCATCGAAACCTTGTCGATAAATTCGCCGTTCGTATAGCAGTATTTGCAATAATCCTCATTGATACTGCCGTCGGCGTTTGTGCCGAACGCATCCCCCGATTCCATCGGCATTCCGCAGCTCTGGCAGATTTTCAGATCTGCCTTTTTCCTGATCGGCACCCAGATGCCGCACTCGTAATCCGGTGACTGCGGGTCCGTCGCGGAATAGATTTCAAGGGAGGATGCTCCGATCTCATACATCGTTTTCATGTTCGGCGCCCATTCGTTCCACACCTGCGTGTTGAGCGTCTGCAAAGACTGCGGGATCGGCCCCTTTGCCGAGAAAATCGCCCAGTCGCTTTCCGGGAAAGTGAAAAGCTCCAGACCCTCCGGCACGTCGCCGCCTTTGTAAGGTCCGGCGATCCAATATGTAAAACCGTCATCACCGTCAGCACAGATGGCAAACATCCCGATTCCGTTTTCGAGGATCGCCGCCTCCACCGGCGTTTCGGGCTTCATCGTCTGCCAAAGACGGGCGTATTTTTCGTTGTATTCCCTGTCCCAGAATTCCGGGCATTTCCTGTAACCCTCATCGGGCGCGATCTCGGTATGAAAACCGATAAAAGTCAGTTCGTTCTTGTGTTCGTAGGTTGCGTTCATTTTGTGATCTCCGTTTCTTCCTGATTATTTTTGAATTCTCGCTTAGCCTTCCACATTAAAGCGTTGTACCTCAATTCTCGCCTGTGGAGAAGGCAATTCGTCTTCACTGCGATAGACAAT
>JAZQPN010000247.1:0-17684 GCA_045628585.1 Bacteroidales bacterium
AATAAATTTCCGTAATTTTGTCCTCTGATAATAACATAGCGTGCCTTTTTTGTATTGTTTTACTTTTACACTACAAATATACAAAAAATATCGCTATGTTATTATTTTTCAATCAGTTATTTTATATCGAACTCACGTTATTATAGGCTTTTTTATACGTGTTGGAAGTCTCGATTTTCAGCAAGGTTCGTTCATTTTGGCCAAGTAATCTTCAAAACTGTCGCACTTGATGGTATCACCTGATTCAACTTCCTTGATGGCCTGGTCTAATTCCGATATTCTTTCCTTTGCGCCAAGATCCAGAATCGCCTCAATCAGTTTCCTGATGACCGTGTTTTTTTCATCGTAATCTAATGTTATTGTCGTCATTTTTTCATCCTTTCTTTTTCCGCTGCAATAATACGAATAATTTTCGGAAAGTGGGAATAAGCACTTGTTTCACTAAGGAATCATTAAACGAGCTGGAAGTCTCGATGTTCAGCATTTTTAAAGGTTAGTGGTCAATCACTCCTCCTCTTCAACCTTGATGTCGTCGACAGCCATTTTCTGTCCTTGATAATACGCTGCCTTTTCCGTGTCGTTCTCCAAGGCATACAGTTCGTAAAGGTTGCGGCAAGCCTCGTTCCAGATTCGAGTCTCGGCCTCGGTCATGTTGTCCGATTTCAGGAACTTAATCACCCTTTCGTATTCCTCGATGATGGCTTCCGAAGCCTCGCCGTTGGTTTCTAAAGTCTTTGCATTGTTGAATGCTATAATCCATTCTTTCATAAGAAAATGATTTTATTTTTTGCAAAATTAATAAATTGGTTGATACATTTCGTGGCTAATCTGATGATTATTATGTATAAATTACGGCAATTTCTGTTTTCCGAAAACTTGATTTTCCGTTTTCTTTCATAGTTTCAAAATATATTCCTACTTTTGTCGTTTCAAAAGCAAACAGTTTTAATATGAAGAAAGTATTATTCACAATCCTCGCCTTGGTTTTGTCAGTGGGTTCATACGCTCAGCTGATTGCCAACAAGACCGATAACAAAGTCACCATGAGTTTCGACTTTTTCTCTGATTTTCAGTTGCAAACCAACCAGAATTGGGATGCGCGTGGCTTCAATCAGGGGTTCAGCATGGCTTTGACCTACAATTTTCCGTTGGGCGAAAGCACCAAACATACCGTTGGTATTGGCGCGGGCATGAGTACGCACAACTATTTTTCATATAGCCGAATTGTCAATCCATACGCAACTGAAACACTGCAATTTATCCAGTATCGTGATGAAAAGAGCTTCAAGCGTTACAAAGTAAATCCGGTTTACGTTGATATTCCTTTGGAACTCCGATTCCGCATTAAGGACGCTTGGAAAATCGGTGTCGGGTTCAAGTTCGGCATCCGTGCTGGCGGCAATACCAGATATGTCGGACCAGATGAAGACGGCGTTATTATCCGCGAAGAATACAACCGTATCAGTAACTTGGAACGCTATGCCTACGCTGCAACATTCCGTGTCGGCTACAAGTGGTTCAGCGCCTATTGCGCCTACCAGATGTCGCGTGTGTTCGAGTTAGGCCACGAAGCGCCAGCTATTTGCCCGCTGTCGGTTGGCTTCACCATAGCTCCGTTCTGATAAGTTTTTGGCTTTTAGCCTTCAGCTCTTAGCCATTAGTTGCTGGCTGTTGGCTTATAGCTTACGGCTTAAAGCTTTAGCTTCCCCCATGTCCACCAATCTTTCCCAACACATCATCGCTCAGGCCGAAAAGCTCGGCTTTGAGGCGTGTGGCATTGCCAAGGCTGACTTTTTGAAAGACGATTCCGAACGCATGGAGCAATGGCTTGCCGAAGGTTGCCAAGGCGAAATGGATTACCTTACACGCAACAAGGAAAAACGTTATGACCCACGACTGCTGAACGAAGGAACAAGAACCATTGTTTCAGTACTTTACAATTATTTCCCAAAGGAAGAATTATCTTCGGAAAACAACTATAAGATAGCCAAATACGCATATGGCAACGACTATCACGAAGTGGTGAAACAGAAACTCCGCCAGTTGTTAGCGCAAATCGAAACCCTGACCGGAAAATTAGAGAACACACGCATTTTCGTCGATTCGGCACCTGTTCTTGAGCGTGCTTGGGCGGTACGCTGCGGCTTGGGATTTATCGGAAAAAACACTTGTCTCATTCACCCGAAAAAAGGTTCTTTCCTTTTCATCGGACAATTGCTGCTGCCTATTGAAATTGAACCCGTCGGCAACATCATTCCGAACCATTGTGGGCGTTGCACACGTTGTATCGACGCCTGCCCGACGGAAGCCTTGAAAGCGCCTTTTCAACTTGATGCGCGCAAGTGCATTTCCTACCTCACGATTGAATATAAAGGCGATTTCAGCTCCGCTGACACCCGTTTCAACAATTGGATTTATGGTTGCGACATCTGTCAGGATGTGTGTCCCTACAACCGTTTTTCTTTGCCCAATCGGGAAGAAGAATTCCAGCCAAGCGAAAAACTGCAATCAATGAAAAAAGCCGATTGGCTAAACCTGAATGAAATCCAGTTTCAGGAATTGTTCGGCAAATCGGCAATGAAACGCGCTGGGTTTGAGGGACTGAAAAGGAACATTGAGCTATAAAAACCAGGAAAAGCGGCGCAATGCACCGCTTTTCACCTTTACAATCCCGAAGGATTGTCTCATTACGCTTTATTCTCAACGCAACGAAACTTCGCAAACTTTCTTATTTCTTCTTTTTCTTGCCCAGCAGGTAAGCTCCACCCAAGGCGGCGAGGAGCAATGCGCCGTCGCCGAGAGGAGCATAGTACTGATCCCAGTCCACACCCTGATCAGGGATTATCAGATAAATGCCGTTTTCTGAACTTGAACGGTTATTCGAGCCATCATCAAGTATAAATATCTGGGCTTCTGACACATTGCAGAAGAGCAAAACGGTGGCTATTACCAATATCTTTTTTATTTCTCTCATTTTTCTTTTCTCTTTATTGCACAGTTATCTTTTGGGTTCATCATTGGATCACAATCTTCTGGACCTTGAGTCCGTCTTCTCCTGCCAACTGGATCAGGTAGAGGCCAGCCGACACGGATGGTTTGGCCAGCACGTTCACTTCGTCGGCGAGTCTTGTTGAATACAAGACTCGGCCTTGGAGGTCGATGAGCTGCATGTAGCCTGTGCCGCATACCACCAGTTCGCCGTCACGCTGATACGAGAACACGTCATTGCCTTCGACCTTGGCTGGTTCTTCTGCCGTGTATTCGAAGCGGAGCTTGAAACGGCTGGCGTAGTCGTTCGGACTTGCCGTGAAGGTGTAGCTGTCGTTGCTCAGGCAGTCATAGTCGGCGCCCGTTATGTTGTCTATCAGGTGCAGGTAGCTGAACTCCGCGTTGTGGGTGTTCCAAGTCAGCGTGAACTCTCCCTCCGAGAAGGCCTCGAAGCGGACCGGGACCTCGGTGACGTGCCCCTTGGCGAACAGGACGCTGTAGTCCTCGCCGGCGGCGCTCGCATACATCCGGCATTCGCCGTTCACCACGGCCTTCATCTTCCGGGCTCCGCTCTGTTCCTCGCGTTCAAGCTCGACGACGACGATTTCGCGCTTGCCGTCGCTGTCGGTGGCGTAGAGGTTCACCAGCGGGCAGTTGCGCTGACCGCTCCAGCCCGTGCCGCGGAAGTACGACGGCTCCGTGCCAGCCAGCCTGCGCATCGCGTTGGTGAAAATGGTCTCTTCTTTCGCGTTGTCGGCTTTCAGGTAAAAGCCTTGGTGCGGGTGCAGGTAACGCGGGGCATACTCGCCGCCTTCTGAACCACCTATGACATAACTGATGTAACCACTCTTGTCGGCATCAAGGATGAGGTACGACCCTGCTGTGCCTTCGTTCCACAGGTCTGAATTGGCTTCGGCGAAAGCGTCGAAGTCGAGGTAGCTCTGGTAAGGGTTGCCCAGCAGGTTGTAGCCTGCGCTGTATCCTTCTGGAGCCGACACCGTCACGTTGACCTTGACATCGTCGTCGTTCAGCGTGCCGTGGCTCTGCATGTAAGTCTCCTTGGACAAGGCCATCAGGTAGCCCTTGCCAGGAACTAGGTATTTCTCGTTGGTGTAGTTGATCTGCGCGTGCTCGCCGTCCTCATGCCAGTGGCTGTTGCTGTTGCGCTTGAAGTTGATCCAGTGGCACGAGTACTCGTCGAAACTGTAGAAGTCGTAGTCTCCGTATGGCGTGTCGCTCGGGAAGTATCCGTCGTATTTGGATTCAGGATAGAAGGCATACTGCACGGGGTGGATGTCGTGCCCGTAGCCCACCTGTTCGTTGTCGGTGTAGTTGATGGCCACCGGGGCGTCCTTCAGAGGCGACGAGAACATGTGCCAGTCGTAGCTGCTGATGGTCTTGCCGGAATTGTCGAATGTCACGCCTGCATAGGCCTTCATCGGGGCCGGGTTGTTCTGCAGCAGGGTGGCGTCCTCGTCGATGTAGAGGGTCTGCCCTTCCGGCTGTGCCTCGTTGCTCTCCGCTGCGGCGTAGAGCAGCGTCGTGCCGTTGGTGTAGCGTTGGAAGTTCTCGTCGAGCGTGCCGTACTGGAGCACTATGCCGTCTTCGCTGCCCACGCTTTCGTAGCCGAGCTTCAGTATCGGATAGTCGCCGTTGATCGGGCTGGCCGAGGTGCGCATCCACTGTGCGTAGCCTTCTGCAAGGTTACCGTTCAGTTTGTCGCAGAGCGGGGTGTCGCCGACCTTGTTGTCGCCATCTTCGGCCTGGCCGTAGCCGTATGGCGTCACGGTTGGGCCGAAAGTGCCCAGGCCGATGTCTGCGTTGCCGCTATTTATATCTATGTATTTGCTTGTCTGTGCATAGCTGTTGCTCACCGTGCCGCTGTTGCTGCCCACGAGCGAGCCGTAGTTCGATGGAGCAGTGCCGCGCAGGCGCGAGTAGCAGTTTGTGACGGTGCCGGCGTTATCGGCTGCTATGCCGCCCGTGTGGCTGCCTGCCGTGCCGCTGTAGGTGAACTTCGCGTTGGAGAAGCTGTTCTCGATACTGCTCCCTGATGCAACCGTGCCCGCCAGGCCGCCCATCTTCGTGCCGGTCATGTCGCACATGGCCATGCCGTTCACGATGTGGGCGTTGTTTGTCATCGCGCCCACCAGGCCGCCCAGAGTGCTGTTGCTGTTGCTGACGCCCAGCTTGCCGGCGCCTTCGGCATTCATGACGGTGCCGCCGTTCAACTGGCCCACCAGGGTGCCCATGGTGCATTCGCCGTACGAACTGAAGTCGCAATCCGTCAGGAACACGTCTTTCACCGTGCCGCCAGCCACGTCGCCGAACAGGCCGTAGTTGGCGTATCCGACAAGGCCGTTCACATTGAGGCCCCTGATGACGTGGCCCTTTCCGTCGAATGTGCCGGTGTATGGCAGCGTCTCTGCGCCTTCGGTGCCCGAGGTGCAACTGGTGCCGATCGGTATCCAGAGGTATTCGCTCATGTCGACATCGGCGCTCATGGTGCCGTTGGCCTTAGGGTGCTTGGCGAATCCGTTGACGCCGTTCACATAGCTCATGTAGATGGCCAGCTTCTCAGGACTGTCGATGGTGCTGAAGCTTTCGGACGAATAGCTTGACGTGTCGATGCCCAGCGAATGCACGTAGCCCTGCCAGGTGCCTATGAAATAGATGTAGTTGGGGTTGTATTGCGTGCCACCAGTAGCATCGCTATCATATATGGCCTGGCAGATGTTCCTGTCGTCCTTAAGCTGGGATGTGCCTGACTGGAAGGCCTGGTATTGGGTCTGCAGGTTGGCTTGGTTGTCCGAATAGATGACGGGAGCCGGGAAGTCCGGAATGGTGATGCCGACTTCAGCCGAGCCGCTCAGCCCAGGATCGACGATGGTGATGTACTTGCTTGTAGACGGCAGGTATACGTTGTTCGGAACGCCAGTGTCTTTCGCCGTTCCCTTCAGCAGGTTGTTGGTGACCTGAAGGCTGCTGCCGCTTACGTTGAAGGTGCCGCCCTGGTATATGCCTGCACCGTGTCCCGACAGCGAGGTCGTCTCGTTACCCGTGATTGACGAGCTGCCCGACATGCTCATGGTACCGCCCGTCGCAATGTAGGCTCCTGCACCTTCAACTGCACGGTTGGAGGTGATGGATCCGTTGGAAAACGCCGCCGTTGAGCCGCTTGCGACATACACGCCGCCGCCATTGACGGCATGGTTACCTTCTCCACTACTACCAATTGTTCCTCCTGTCAGGTTGAAAGTGCCGTTGTTGACAAAGAAACCGCCACCATTTCGTGTGGCTGTATTGCCTTTCGTAGTAGAATTGCTCACTGTGAGTTTGCCATTTGCGATGTAGGCCCCTGCTCCGTCTTGGCTTACCGTATTGCCCGAAATGACACTGCCATTTTGGATTGCTATAGTTGTCGTATCCTGACCGTTGACATAAAAGCCGCCACCATTTCCAGCTTTGTTGCCGGAGATGGTTGCTTCTCCAACAGTGATTTTAGAAGCGCCGTAGAATCCGCCGCCATTTCCAGAGGCCACATTATTATTAATCTTTGTCGATGTTCCCGATACCGTAAGCGAACCGCCAGCGCAATAGAATCCAGCGCCGTTGGCCGCCGTGTCGCAAGTGATTTGCACGCCGTTCGAGACTTCCACTATGCTCTTACTGCCACCCACGTAGAAGCCGCCGCCACAATCTGAAGCTTTGTTTTGGTTGATTTGTGTCGTTGCATCCTTAACCGTAAGCAAACCGCCAGCGCAATAGAATCCAGCGCCGTTTTTCGCCTTGTTGCCAGTGATTTGCACGCCGTTCGAGACTTCCACTTTGCTCTCACTGCCACCCACGTAGAAGCCGCCTCCATTTCCAGTGGCCTTGTTTCCGCTAAAAGTTCCTCCTGTGATGGTTACAGGAAATTCGGTAGTATTGTTGCCCTCAATATATACGCCGCCACCATTGCAGTTTGCTTTGCCCGAATCCGATATAGCTATGTTTTCCTTAATGGTGCCTCCTGTCATGTTAAACTCGGTGCTTGAAGACCCCATATAGATGCCGCCACCTGCCAAATAGGCCGTATCGCTTTCGATGGTTCCACCTTCCACCGTGACAGAGCCATTCGTATAGATACCGCCGCCTTTTAGATTTGCGGTATTGTTTTTGATAATTCCGCCTGTTATTCTGAGGCTATTGTCTCCTCCTGTTCCAGTTTTACTATCTCTCATATAAATGCCGCCACCATGGCCTTCACTATAATTGTTTGAAATTTCTCCTGCTTCAAATACAAACACATTCTCACTCGAATTCTTACCAATACAGATTCCACCTCCACCCATATCGTTTGTTTTAAGTGATGTACTATCTAGATATATAGTATGTGATTCGTTATAAGATATTTTAACAGAATTGTCTGAAATTGTAAATGTACAGCCACCACCTACTAATACACCTCCGACACCTTTAACAAAAGCTATGTTATGTGAAATTTCCGTTTCTCCTTTCAGTTCACAAGATCCTCCTTCAACCTCTAGTCCACCAGCCAAACTATCCGACGCACAGTAGGATATTGTACAATTATTTAAAGTCACCATCTTTTTAGAACCAACATTATATATATTTAAGCCCCCTCCACGTGACTGAGAAACACAACTATCAATTTTTACCCCCGACATCTTGAGACTGTCCTCGCAGTAGATGCCTCCACCTCCCTTTACAGAAGAGCACGATGAGATTTCACAATTGTTAAATTGAGGTGATGTACTTTGACCATTACGCTTATTTATCATACCTCCACCTCCATAGGATCTTGAATTACAATTTTTTATAATGACATTGTTTAAAATGATCGACTTCGCATCCGTGCCGGTGTTAAACGCACCTCCAGCATAACCACCATCAAGACTATTATCAGCATTTTGCAGCGTTACATACTTCAAATTTATAGATCCTCCGTTTGGGCATCGAATCATGGCGCCTCTAAGTTTTTTACCATTCGTATTTATCGAACCTCTTCCACAATAGGTTTCGATATGCTTATGAAATGTGGATGGATTTGGATCACGCTCCCACACAGCGCCACCGTCAATAATGATTCGCTTACCATTTTTGCCTGTTATGGTCAAGGTACCCGTTCCGGTAATGAAAAGGTTATAAAGACCCGTACCTGTATTCGTCAGTTTACAGTTGCCCGAGGCACTATTTACAATTTCAATCGTCAGTTTATGGTTATTCAGATTGATAGTGCCGCTAATGGTATTGTCACCAGCCAATGTCCATGTGCGGTCATCAGTAAGCGTGGAACCAATGATGTTTTTACCCGACAGGTTTGTGAGGTTTTGATCTCCATTAACATCACCTGTCAATAAGAATCTGGCATAGCAATTATAACTTTGGGTAGCCCCCGATGTGGTTGAAGTATACTCTGTGGTCGTGAAAGAAGGATCAGTACTTACGAGTTGTGTACATGCTTCATTCGAATACCAACCCACGAAATAGTAACCACTGTTGGCACTAGCAGTTAGCGTAAATGAAGTGTTACCGTCAGGATTTGCTGGAGTGTTGTGCGTCGCAGTAGAGGTGGCTCCTGCCGATGCGTTTCCCACCTTAACCGTTCCTCCTCCACTGATACCCGATGCTTTGGCTGTCATCTTCGCGTAATAATTGTTTGCTGTAAATTTCGCATAACGGTTATTCTCAGTCGCATTATCTTCACCTTTTTTCTTAGAAGCTTTTACGGTACCAGCATTACTAAGAGCAGTTCCAGTGCAATCCGAATTATCGTACCAACCAATGAACCTATATCCATTAGTCGGATTGGTTCCTAACGAAAAAGTGACATTTTCTTCTGCACTATCAGCATATTTTGAATGGGTTTGCACATGATTATGATCATCATCCTCAACATATACCGTACCACCACCAGCACTACCAGCAAATACATTCATTTTCGCCCAATATTTGCTGGCAGCTTCCGCCTGAAGCACGAATCCAGTCAGGGCAAAGACCAGTAGCACTAGCCTTTTCAACCTGAACTTGTTTAGTTTTTTGTTCAATTTTTTGTTCATTCTGTTACTTTTTGATTTGTTTGATTTTTATTGATTTTACTATTGATTTGTTTCGTTCCAATATAGGTTGCCATGTAGTTTGTTATCAGCGATAGGGTAAGAACGATATAGCAGGGGTCGGTGAGGTGGTGCGGCCATGCGGCCACAACGGCGCACCACACCGCCAGCACGATGGCCAGCGGCAAGGCCCAATGGCGCCGCCATCGCCAGAAGAGCAGCGGCAGCGGGTTGAAGGGGATGATGAGCCAGCTCCACTCGGTGCAGCACAGCGTGGAGAAGAACACCAGATAAAGGCTTGCCAAGCCCAACAGGGTCTGAATGGCCAGCAGCACGTAGTCCATCCACCGCCAACGCAAGAAAGCGGCCGCCAGCGTGAGCGCCAGCAGCAGCAGCGAGGCCATGAGGGGCGTGAACCACGGGGCGTGCAGCCCGGGGCCGTCGGGCAACAGCGTGATGCACTCGCCCGTCAGCAGGGGATGGCCCTGCACCTTGGCTCCCTCTAGCACCTCCAGCAGGTCGTAAGGCATGATGATTTTGTCTTCCTTGGAGCATTCCTTGTCGATGACACCGTTACCGATGAGGTTCATGAAAGCCCAGCACCAGGGGCTGTCCTCCATCTGCGCTTCGGCTATCTCTCTGCGGGTCATCGTTTCGTATTTTTCGGGCCACAGGCCGAATTCGATGGGTATCGTGTCGAGGCCTTCCTTAAGGAAGCGCAGGGTGCTGTAGGCACAGCCTCGGGTGATGTAGTTGTACGGGATGTTGATGCCGTCGGAGGTATAGCTGTCGAGCACGCGCCACAGGTTGCGCTTGGCAGCGATGGGCATGTCGAGGGGGTATTCCTTCACGCCGCGGCCTTCTTGGGCATAGCAGGCAAGATAGTCTTGCGTGGGGATGCCGAACAGCCCCATCTTGAGCTTGCCGGCCATGAAGCGCATTACGCGCGAGCTGGCGTCTTCCGACTCGTAGGTGAAGGCGAAGTCCATGTCGAAGGTGGGGCACTGCATGCGCAGGCAGGCATGGCCGAAGCGCGAATAGAGCGCACCGCCCGGCTCGGCCAGCAGCAGCGAAACCTTCACGAAGTCGGGCTCGTCGCGATTAATCGTGTCTTGCGACAGCAATCGCTGGGGGAAAGCGCATAAGACGAGCACCACGAGGAGAAACATTCCCCGTGACCCGCAGGCACGACTGCCATGACTTATATGTGCATCACCCCATTTCATTGCCGTTTCCGTTATTACAATCCGTATTTTTTGTAGATGTCGGCCACATCTTGTAGGAAGTTGTGCCCGATGTAGGCCGAGATGCGCATTAAAAGCTCCATATCGATGGAGTTTTGGCGGAAAGTGTAGTAAAGGCTGGTGCGTTCCATGCAGAGTTGCCGGGCGAGCCAGCTGACGGTGCGGCCCTGGCGTTTCAGTTCTGCGTGAATGCGCTGGCCTATGCGCAGATCGTTCATGGCCAAATTC
The DNA here is from genome assembly GCA_045628585.1 of Bacteroidales bacterium. Classification (GTDB taxonomy): domain Bacteria; phylum Bacteroidota; class Bacteroidia; order Bacteroidales; family F082; genus Limimorpha. Next base: position 10,520 of record JAZQPN010000247.1, read on the forward strand.
AGCCTTTCGGTTCTGCCCAACTGCATGACATTGGGATTCACCACAGGCTGGACGACATCAGGATGGCTTTGGAAGACGTCGAAGCCGTCGCTAACGCTGGAGTAGAATCCCCGTAAGTTCGGCGATTCCTGCTTGGTTTCAATTTGTGTAATTACATCCATTTTACTGTAGGTTTATTGTTTGCTTTTTAAATTGTTGTCGTTTCCTATGCCGAGTATGCTGCTGCAGTAGCGCAGGAAATCATATTCAAGCACGAAAGAGATGCGCATGAGCAACACCACATCGATGGTTTTTCTGTGGAAGAGGTCGTAAATATTACTGCGGTCCATATTGAGCTGCCTGGCAAGCCAGATGGCCGAGCGGCCTTGGCTTTTCATAACGCTTTTTACGGCACTGCCAATGTCGACCGACTGCAGCACGTGAAGCCGCTGGTTCAGCTCTATTTCGTATTGCTGAGCCGCATTAGGCAAGCCTTTCGCTGCATCCTTTTCCGCTAAATTACTGTTTTGTTTTTCCTCCATTTCAAGTCAATATTGCATTTAAGACTGAGAACTTGGGAAGTCGTCTCTCAAATGCTCCAACCTGAGAAATGGATTAATAAAATACGTGGATCAGTCCCTCAAGTTGGTAACTAAGGCTTTCCACGGCCCACACACTACAACTATTGCAACAACCCACGTACAACATAGGCGTGCTTTAATTCTGCTAGTGTGTGCAATGAATGTGGAAATTTTAGTTACACAAGCATTAAATTAACGCTTACAAGTCAAATATATGTTAAAAGTGTCAACACATCCGAAGATGCTATCAGTCCATAAAATACTATTTTCGTTATACAATACGTTCAATACCAAATGGCAAAAATAAACCTTTTCAACATATCCTGCATAACTATTGCTTGGCAAAATATGAAATTCTAATAATATTCAACACTATGTATGAATAATATCAGAACAATGGGATGAAACCAGTAAAGTGTCACAAAAAAAACGATGACAATCAGTAGAGTCTAAAAAAATTTTTTTAAAGCACCGTCGCTAACAAGCTGGAATACAACAGCCTAATTATCTTCCCAAAGCCTTCAGATTATATGTAATAACTGCCTGAAGCGCAATGTTATAATAATGTCCAAAAGAGAAGAGCGGCACGTCGCCCTTGATGCGGATTGGTGTCAGCGAGTTCATGGAGCGCACACCTATGCCCCAGCGGTCCGACAAATCGAAATGGACACCGATGTTTCCCGTAATGGAGAAAAACAGCCAAGGTGCTCTTTCGTTTAGCGAAGTCTCCGTATCATCGCGGTAATGCATCAGGAAATCGAGGCTTGGGCCGAGTTCCAAAGTGACAAAATCCAAGCTGCCGTCAAAACGATACCGGAACATAACCGGCATTTCAATGTAATGCAATCTCAGGTCGTATTCCCTCAAGCCGGCATCCACTTCCTTCACATCGGAATGTGAGCCGAAAAGCGAATACTTTATTTCCGGTTGCCACGAAAAACTGTTGCCCAAAGGCAAATTGACATACGCACCAGCTGTCCAGCCCAACTGGTGGAAACCATTGTAGTGGTCACCTTGTACCTGCGAAGTGACGGCACCCGCCATAATTCCGCCGTTAAATGATTGTGCATCAATGTTTTTTGTGAAGAATGAAGCTAAAGCAAGAATGATAAGAAACGTTTTTTTCATTGTATTCCGATTTTTAATTCACCGATTCTTTGTAATGTTCGTATCTCTCTAAGACTTCGTCAACGAAACGATAGGTTTCGGAGCCTCTCAGATAGCCGCATTTGCAGCAGGTGTCGTTGTAATATTTTGATTTTGATTTATTTAGGATGAAAAAATCGACATTTTCATACCAAATGTCAGGATCTTTGCCGTATTTTTCTGCAAGACGTCGGGCATCGTAAATGTGCCCCAACCCCGAATTGTAGGCGGCCAAAACGAATTTCACGCGTTCAAGGCTGTCGGTAACTTTATCTTTCAGACAATCATCAAGATACTTGATAAGTTTTCCTCCTGCGGCCAGCTGTTCATCGGGCGATGCGTCGTAATCTATTTCGTATTGTTCCATGACTACGGGCATCAGCTGCATCAGGCCGAAAGCGCCTTTGTCGCTTTCCAAGTCGGGTATGAAATGCGATTCCTGATAGATGATGGATGCCAGCAGACGCCAATCCCAGCCAATGTTTTTCGCCACTTTCTGAATCGCCTTGTCGTATTCGCAGATGTGTCCTTCAGGCAATTGCTTGGATTTCAAGATGCTGTTTCCTTTTTTTACATATCGCGTCAATACGCGTCGCATGTTTTTTTGTTCGTAGTTGTCAATCCATTCATTTACAGCTATCAACAGTGATGAATCATTATCATGCTTTTTCATCGCCCAACCCAAAGGCTGCTCAATGCTGACGGCAAGTTTCGTGTCCAAACCGCTGAAATTGGCGTCGGCCATTTGTGCAACATACTCTTCAACGACAGTGTAATCTATTTTTCCTTCGGAAACCTGACGCACCAAATCGAGACTGTTAAGCGAATCGCTTTCAACGATCAGAATCGTGTCGCCAATCTCATCAGATAAATGCTGCAAGACTTTCACATTGTGGTTTCCTTTGGGCAGCACAATGGTCTTGCCGGCTAAATCCAATGGCGACCGAAGCAGTTGGTTTTCAATCTCGTTGTCGGTCGACATGTCGCGCCAAAGTTTCGGCATCCGTTGCACCAGAACGCTTTTCTGGTGCAGGATAGGCGTAGTCAGCAAATAACGGCGTTTCATCTCCCTGTTGGTTCCAATGCCGGTGGCGACAAGGTCAATCTGGCAGGAATCGAGCATTCGGAGGCAGGAGTCAACATTATTAATGACAAGCACTTCAAGTTCCAGGTTGTGTGATTTGCAGAAGTCGTTAAGGAGTTCATATTCAAACCCCGTGGGTTTACCGTTGGTTATCTGGTAATTGAAAATGCCGAAATCGGTGGCTGCAACTAATTTTCCCCGCTCAAGCAGATGTTGAAAAACACTAATTGTATCCTTGTTTTCTTCATTTAGGTTTTCGTTTTCAGAATGTTTTCCGATTCCCTGGCAAGCGCACATTAACAGCAGCGGAAGCAAAAAAAGAACAATTTTACTTACTATTTTTGTCATCTTGTTTGTTATTAACGCGGTAAAAGTAGAAAAAAAGCCCTTACATTTGTTATATTTCGTAATTTCGCACTCAAAATTTCATCAAAATGGCAAAAAAGATACAAGATTCGAGCATTTTATATACGCTTTTCCAGCTCTATACGAACATTTTCCACACGCGTAGAGCTTACCGACGTTTCGAGGTTCACGGAGCCAAAAACCTGCCAAAGGATGGTGCCGTAATTTTCGGTGTAAACCACAGCAACACTTTAATGGATGCACTTGTACTTTTGGCTTCAAGTCACCGTAGGAAAGTTTTTATTGCCCGAGGTGACATATTCAAGAAACCCCTTGTGGCAAAAATCCTTACTTTCATGCGTATCCTGCCTATATATCGCATGAGAAACGGTATCGCAGCCGTGCGCAACAACGACGAATCGTTGGATAAAGCTGTCGATGTCGTCCACGACCGCGTTGAATTGTATATTTTTCCCGAAGGCACGCACCGTACCAAGCACTCACTTATGCGCCTGAGCAAAGGCATTTTTCACATCGCCATGAACTCGAACCAGAAATTTGGCAAGGAAGAACCGGTTTACATTGTTCCGGTCGCCATCGAATACGGCGATTATTTCAGGTTCCGCTCCACTGCCATGATAAACTACGGCGAAGCCATCAACGTGACTGATTTTGTCAAAAACACGACCGAGGAAAACGAAGCCGTTGTGATGAACCAGTTGCGCGAAATGCTCACCGAACGCATTTCCAAACTGTTTACATTCATTCCTGATGACGAAGATTACGATGCCACTTGGGAAATCGTGAAAATGAAAAACATAAAGCGCGCTGGCGGCCTTCTGAAAAAAATGCAACGCAACCGCAATACGGTTGACAAGGTGCTGAAATATAAGGAAGAGAATCCTGAAGAGGCTAAACAATTGTTCGAAAAAGTAAACAAGTTTGCCGAAGAGCGTGTGAAAAACAAGATTTCGGTCACTTCAACGGCCAAGAAGTATCCGTTCATCAATTTCTTTTGGAAATTCTTAGTGGCGATTATAGGTTTGCCTTATTTTGTGGCTTCTGCCATCGTGACACTGCCTGTTTGGGTCATTACCGCCATCATCAAGTGCAAATTGACAGACCCGGCTTTCGGCAACACCGTGACTTATGGCGTGAAATTCGTGCTCATGCCGCTAATAGCCATTGCAGGCGCCGCCGTCATGTTCTCGCTGATGCCTTGGTACTGGGCTGTGCTTGGCACCGTTCTGCTCATTTTTTCTTACGACATCTTCATCGACTACAAGGAATTGGCGCGCCGTTTCATTTCCGACATCCGCTGGAGTTTCAAAAAGAAACTGCGCAAGCAATATGACGAATTGCATCTCAACGATTTATTTCAATAAAAACTTATAATTCTATGTCTTCACGCTGGATAATCCCTGATGTTCATGGTTGCGCCAAAACATTGCAAATCTTGGTAGAACGTCAATTGCGCTTGGGAAAATACGATAAGCTATATCTGCTCGGCGATTACATCGACCGTGGTCCTAATGGAAAAGGTGTCATCGATTACATCATGCACCTGCAAAAGGAAGAATATGAAGTTATTTGCATCAAAGGCAATCACGAAGACTTGTGCATCAAGGCTTTCGAGGCCGACCAAAAGAAAAAGCTGTTCGGAGCAAAACACACGGAGCAGAAGGAATGGGAAGCCGTTGGCGCCGCTGAAACACTGAAAAGTTTCGGTGTGAAACATCCGCGTGAAATTCCGCAGAACTACATCGACTGGATGAAAAGCTGTGTGCCATACGTTGAATTGGAGGACTATATTCTCGTTCATGCAGGCATGAATTTCAACATGGATAATCCTTTTGAAGACGAACACAGCATGATGTGGACGCGGCGTTTCAAGGTGGATTATAACAAGACCCACGGCAAGAAAATCATTCACGGACACATTCCCGTCGATTACAGTTTCATTGACTTGGTCATTAATCAGAACGACAATTACGATTTCATTGTTTTGGACAACGGCATTTTCGTTATGGACAATCCGGGGTTTGGCAACCTTCTGGCTTTTAATCCTGACACGAAACAGGTTATGGCTCAGTCGAATCTGGATATGTAAACGTCCTACCTCGTCGCCACGACCACGCCTTTCTTGTACTTCCTCACCACACCATCGAAATTGAAGACTTCAGTGACCACGACATAAATGCCAATCGGGACGCGGTTATTATTGTCGTCGGTGCCGTTCCAAATCAGTGTGCCTTCCTGTCCTACCAGTTCGCCCTTGGCCAAATGCCTGACCAATTGCCCTGATGCAGCAAAAATGTAAACGTTCATCGTATAACCCGGCTCGTCGAACTGATAGGAAATCATGCAGTTGTCATCAATGCCATCGCCATCGGGCGAGAAAAGGTCGGGCGCAATTGTAACGGCATCTTCGGTCGGCTCGACGTTTTGCATCATCGAGTTTTCATAACCCGGTGTGCCGAAATGAACGCTTTCGGCTGCCGAATGCCAGTTGCCGGCATCATCAGATGGAATGTCGAACGAAACACGCTCCAAAGCAACGCCTTTCGTCACCTTGATCAACGGATAATGCATCTTTTCGGTGAAATACATTTGGTCAATCATGGTGCCGTCCTTGCTCATCAGAATCGCTGTTCCGCCAGCGTTGGCATAGCTTGGGAATGAAGCCATTTCAACGAAATTCTCCGTTGAACATTCGTATTGCTCGCCCACAATCTGACTGTTCGTCGAAAGTAAAACGTAAGTTCCGGGCAAGAACAGACGGCTGTCCGCAGCGATTTCCTTCAAAGTCGTATCGGCTGGATTGGGGAAAGTTTCCTTTATGACACCCAACATTAAATTGCTGAGGTCGAAGGTTTTATCGGAATGATTGTACAACTCCACATAATCCACACCTGGCGCAATCGGGTCGAACATGATTTCATTGATGAGGATTTCGCCTTTTGTAATTTCGTTCGGAATGCCAAACTGCACTTTCGTATCAGGCTCAATATTGTTGCCAATGCAATTTTCCACATCGTTGATAATCAAGGAATAAATCACGCCTTCTTCAAAACCGTAATCAAATTCGAGTTCAACGAAGGTTGCATCCATTGGATTGACGTTGGCGTATGTTGGATGCACCCCGATTTCATCAATATAGAAATGATTCACATCCATCAAAGTGGCTGGATTCATTTGCTGGTCGAACCAAAGCTGCACTATGTAATTGGAAAACATGCTGATACGCTCCACTTTAGGCTGTGATTCGTTTTGGCCATCAACCGAATTGATGCTGCCCGGTGTGCCACCCAAGGCATCAACCGAAGCCGTCCAGTTGGAAGCCGCCGCGCACGGATTCATCGGGTCGATTTGCTCCACCGACCAACCGCCATCCTTCTTGTCGGCATCGTGATACCACGAATTGCTGAAATCGGCACGCGAAATCATTTGGCCGTTTTTACCTATTAATATAATCGTCGAACCCGTATTTCCGATGGCAAACGAACCGAAGCCGACGCAATCGCCAAAAGTTTTCAGTTCATCGACCGCATCGTTGTGACACACAACCAGATAAGCATGAGGCGCAAGAATGACATTGCCGAAAACATTGTCGTTGGCACCAACCTGAATCTGCCAGCCTTCCATATTGATGACATAATCGGTGGTGTTGTAAAGTTCAATATATTCCCATTCCGGCAAGCCGACGGCAGGTGTCGGGTCTGCCATAATCTCGTTGATAACCACATCATATTCAGCAGCTTCGTTTGAAATGACGAAAGAAACTATCTCGTTGTCGCCCACAGGCGTTCCGATGCAGTTGACCGCCGAATTTGCAACTTTCAAAGTCAAGCTAACGCCTTCTTGCAAGGCAGGATTGAACTTGAGCCAAACGCAATCCAAAGAATCGACATAGCCTACATTTTGCGGATGCTGGTTCGATTCCATAATTTGATAAACATTCACATTTTCAATGGATTGCTGATTCATGGTTTGATCGAAATAAACAAGAAGCGAGTCAGCACTGCAAACC
>JAZQPN010000248.1:0-2274 GCA_045628585.1 Bacteroidales bacterium
ATCCCGTCAAATAACAATGGCTATTTATTTGTTTTTCAAAATAATAGCCATTTTTTTTTGCACGATAGCTGTCAATAACAGAATCATGGCAATGGCCGCGAAAACAAAAAAGAGGATGACTAAACTTTTTAGTCACCCTCACTTGATTTGATGCCTGATTCATCATGTTTCTATGGGATTAGAATCCCATGCTGAACCAGTACCAGAATTTGTTTTCCATTTCTTTCCATGCTTGGCGTGTGGCGCCTGCAAAATCGGAACTGTATTGGTTGAGGAGCAAAGTTGCTTCTTTGGTCTTGTCTTCTTCAATCAAGCTTTGCGCTTTCTTTTCAATGGTCGGGATTTCATCGAAAGCCTTGTCTTCGAAACGGGTCACGTTGCTGAGCAATGTCTGTTTGGTGCGGCCCCACTGCACGGTGGCGAGTTTGTTGGCCTTTCGGTAGTGCCAGATCCATGCTTCTTCGCGGTAACGCAACTGACCGCACTTGTCGAAACCGTCAGGAACGGTGGTGCAGCCTGAGAAAATCGGGATGCGCGGACTTTGTCCCGGGTTGTCGCAAGCCATCCAGCAAATGGCACCGATTTCGTCGGGCATCCAGCTGCGGCATTGGATGATGTGGTTGTAGCTGCTCCATGCCACCGACACGGTGCGGTGGAAATCAACGGTTCCAGGAGCCAAAAAGTTCAGCGTGTTCTGCATGGCGCCTGTAAGCCACGGATTGGCAATCGGGCTGATGATGGTGTCGTCAACCAGTGAGCCATCGTCCAAGCGTTTCTTTGTAACTATCTTCACGTTTTGCGTCATGTCCATGTCGGTGCCTTCGTAGGTGCTCTTGAAGAGTTCCATCACCTTGCGCACATCAACGTTCTCGTCAGGTTTCACGGAAAATGGGAGTTCTTCCATGTCGGGTGTCAGATTCAGCGATGGAGCCAGCTGACTGAGGATGAAAAACTCGCGGTCGCTGAAGTTCTTGCCGCCGCCATAGCTGCTGTGGAAGGCTTTGTAGAACACAAATTCGCCCTTGCCGTCCCACAGGCCGTATTTTTTCGCAACCTTTTCGCAGTTGTCGGAGCAATAGAAGTCCTTGCTCTTGCGTTCGAGCTTGCCGATGCGCGAGATGTTGGCCGAAACGCCCACCTCGTCGTCAGGGATGCGTTTGGCAGCCCACACGCCGCCGATGTTTTCGGGGCCTTCGCCGAGGATTTCCATCTGCCACACTTCGTTCTTGTCAGCAATGGTGATGCACTCGCCGCCGTCGCCGTAGCCATATTCCTTGACGAGTTTGCCAATGAGCTGGATGGCATCGCGGGCATTGTCGCAACGCTGCAAGGCAACGCGCTCCAGTTCCTCAATCATAAACATGCCTTTGTTATTAACTAAAGTGTCTGGACCAGAGAAAGTGGTTTCGCCGATGGCTAATTGCTTTTCATTGAGGCAAGGATAAGCCGTGTTGAGGTAGCGGTAGGTGTGTGCCACTTCCGGGATTTCGCCTGCCAGTTCAGGACCACGGTTGTCGAATGGGTCTTCGGTGTGCATGGTGCCTTTATACACCTTGTGCATTTCGCCTTCCTTGTGGTCGGCGGCGGCTTCCCATCGCATCCATGTGCGGTAGCGGCCGTCGCAAGTGTGCGAAGTGATGACTGATCCATCGACGGATGCGTTCTTGCCCACCATGATGCTGGTGCAGCAAGCACCGTCGAGCATTTCCTGATTGTCGTCCTGCGCTTTGATATTCAAGCTGATAAGTAGGAGACTTGCTAAGAGTAATGATTTGAATTTGTTCATATTGTATTGATTGTTGAATGATTTGTATGCATCGTGTTTTTCCTGTTGCAAATTTATGGTAAAAAATGGTTTTTCATAACGATTTGGCAAAAAATGACTTGCATATTCTTCGTTTAATAAAAAAGGCTATAGTCTAATTTAGTGATAAGTAGATGAGCAAAAATAGTTTACATATTGAAGACGAGACATCGAGGTCGCGGAAATGCGAGAACACGAGATATCCCGAAGCCTTGCTGCCTCGACATCTCGTGTCCTTTTATTATGTAGTTTAATTTTGGCAATAATATACTTTTAGACCCCCCATGTTGTTTTTTTGGAAACAAATCTGAAACAAATCTCTTATCAATCTCTTTTTTTCTTTCCTGTCCGATTCCCCCTAATCGGGGGTCATCTGGTTCCGCATCTCCGATGCTCTGCCGGGTACGAATCGAGCGGTTGCGAGATTCAGAGGCGGATAGAAAAATGTTTTGTGGGTTTTGATTGTTTTG
>JAZQPN010000249.1:0-4125 GCA_045628585.1 Bacteroidales bacterium
AAATAGTTGAAAACTTCCTCCAATCCGCAAAAGCGAGGTCGGTTTTTATTCGTACTTTTGCAGTCTGACAAAAGAAATTGAAAATGCCCACTGATACAACACGCAAACCTTTTGGCGACATGGCCAAAAGGACTTTAATGACTCCCGAACAATTGCTTAACAACCAAGGGAGAATACCACCGCAAGCAACTGACCTTGAAGAAGTTGTGTTGGGTGCTTTGATGCTTGAAAAGGAAGCCGTGAATGCCGTCATCGATATTTTGACGCCAGAAGCGTTTTACAAGGAACCACACCAGAAGATTTTTAAGGCCATCAAGGATTTGTTCGGCAAATCGGAACCGATTGATATTCTCACCGTCACCAATGCGTTGAAAATGAGCGGCGAACTGGAAATGGTCGGCGGTGCCTATTACATCTCGAAACTGACCAACCGCGTTGTTTCGGCGGCCAATATCGAATACCACGCCCGCATCATCATGCAGAAACACATTCAGCGTGAGCTGATTAAGATTTCTTCCGAGATGATTCACGATGCTTTTGAAGACACTACGGACGTGTTCGATTTGTTGGACAAAGCCGAAAACAACCTTTTCCAAATCGGCGAGAACAACCTGCGCCGCAGTTACGACTCCATGCAGGATTTGGTCAGCAAGGCCATCCAGGAAATCAAGAACGCAAAAAATGCCGACAACAAGCTGCGTGGCGTGCCTTCGGGCTACACTGAATTGGACCGTATTACGCAAGGCTGGCAGAAATCCGACCTGATTATTCTAGCCGCCCGTCCAAGTATGGGTAAAACCGCTTTTGCCTTGAATCTGGCCCGCAATGCCGCCGTGGATTTCCACCGGCCGATTGCTTTCTTCTCTTTGGAAATGTCGTCAGTTCAATTAGTTACACGTCTTATTTCAACCGAAACTTCACTTACCGCCGACAAACTCCGTTCGGGCGATTTGATGGAATACGAGTGGCAGCAACTGAACACCAAAGTCACGCCGCTGACCGATGCGCCAATCTTCATAGATGATACGCCCCAGCTGTCGATTTTTGAACTGAGAGCCAAATGCCGCCGACTGAAACAACAGCACGACATCCAGATGGTTTTCATTGACTACCTGCAACTTATGACCACAAAAGGCGAAAACAAAGGCAACCGTGAACAGGAAATCAGTACCATTTCAAGGTCGTTGAAAAGTTTGGCCAAGGAACTGGAAATCCCCGTATTGGCTTTGTCGCAGTTAAGCCGTAGCGTCGAGCAGCGCCCTGGTTCAAAGAAACCTATCCTTTCCGACTTGCGCGAATCGGGCGCAATCGAACAAGATGCCGACATGGTCATGTTCATCTATCGTCCCGAATATTACAAGGAAGGTGTTGAGGATGAAGGCAAACCGAAAGGCTACACCATCATCGACATTGCCAAGCACCGTAACGGTAAATTGGGCGAAGTTGAATTGAAATTCGTCGGCCAATATGCTCGTTTTGAGGAATTTCAGGCTGATAGCGAAAGCAGTTACGGTCAATTGGGCGCCAATCCGGGATTTGAGATGCCACAAGCAACACGCATGGTCAGTTCCTCATTCAATGACGACAATTTCCCAAGTAACAACGATTTCGGATTAAGTCCGAATCCATCGGCAAACAATGACGTTCCATTCTAATGCAAACATTAACAATCAAATACATTATATCATGAAAAGAAATTTCAAAATCGCTTTACCTATCCTATTGGTTTTCATAGGATTCATCGCAATGTCATTTACCACGGGTAACGACAGCGTTTTATTACGCTTCAAACCTCAAGCCGGAAAAACCGTGACTTGTCAAATGAAATCGGCACAAATCATGAGCATGAATGTTCAAGGCCAAAGCATGAGCAACAGTCAAAACATCGAGTCGAAAGTTGAAATTACCACAGAAAGACTTTCCGCCGACAGTATTTTCTGCAATGCAAAGATGAAATCCATGAAATTTACCCAAAACTCCATGGGCATGACCATGACTTTCGACACAGAACATCCCGAAAGCGCCAGCCCTATGCTTGCAGGAGCTATGAAACCGTTCCAAGATGCCATTGACAAGGATATACAAGTCGTTTTCGACCCGCTGGGCAATGCCCTTAAGATGCCTTCTGACAACATTCCAAACATCAGTGCCACTTATCCTAAAGAGGCTGTCAGCGTTGGTTCACAATGGACCGCCGACAATACCCAGAACATCGGGGGCACCGATGTGCTAATGACAGCGACCTACACCGTGGCCAAAATCACCAAAAAGGAAACCACAGTCAACATTGAGAGCGTCATCAAGTCAGACATCGCAAGCGGCAGCAATACAGGTTCGATGGTGATTGACAATGCCACAGGTCTCACCAAGTCAAGCACCGTCAAGACCAACATGAGCCTTACCATCTCAGAACAAGGTCTTTCCATCCCGACAACCGTCACCGCCACGACCACGCTTACCATCGAATAACAAACCGTTCAATTTTCAGGAAATGAACAGAGACAAAACGCCTCATTCACAAAAGAATCCGTTGAAATTCAACGTTACGGAACCTGCCCCATTGATGGAATTCCTGATGAAGAAACTCGACGGCATCAGTCGCAGCAAGGTAAAACGCATGTTGGCGAACAAAGTCGTTTCGGTCAACGACGAGCGCACATCGCAATTCGACTTTGCCTTGCAGCCCGGCATGGTGGTCGAAATCGGCAAGCCGACGGCAAAAGAACGTTTCCACAGCCAATGGCTCAAAATCGTTTACGAGGACAAATATCTTCTCGTCATCGACAAAAAGGAAGGTCTGTTGACAAACAGCCCGACACCCGAGCAAGAAACGGCACAAAGCATACTGAATCAGTATTTTATCGCCACGCAGCAACGCTGCCGCGCCCATACAATCCATCGCCTCGACCGCGATACTTCCGGCCTTATGCTTTTTGCAAAGGACAAGAAAATAGCCTTGATGTTTGAGGAAGACTGGAAAGAAACCGTTTACGATCGCCGTTATGTTTGCGTGGTCAGCGGAGAGATGGAAAAACGCGAAGGCAAAATCGCTTCCTGGCTGAAAGACAATAAGGCTTTCATAACTTATTCAAGTCCAACGGATAACGGAGGAAAATATGCCGAAACCTACTACGAAACGCTGATCAGCAACAAACGCTATTCCTTGGTGGAATGTCGACTGGAGACAGGCCGCAAGAACCAAATCCGCGTTCACATGCAGGACATCGGTCATCCCGTTGTCGGCGACCCGAAATATGGCAATGGCGACAATTCGTTAGGCCGTCTTTGCCTCCACGCCTACAAAATCTGTTTCCATCATCCTGTGACGGGAAAGGACTTGGAATTTGAAACCCCATTCCCTGCCGTGTTTGAGAAACCATTTCCACAAAGGTAGCCAATATGTCTTTGCTATCCACGATAATGCCATCGCTTCAAAATATTGTGATTCAGTAAAATACGGCATGGTGGAAATTTAATATTTTTTTACATGGAAAAACATATACAGCGAAGACGCGATAAATCGCGTCTTCGCTGTATCAAATTATTATTATGCGTGATAAATTGCGTCTCTACAGTCAAGCGTTAATGCGTTCCGAAATGGAATACACCCGTTTGTCGCGTTGTGTCGAAGTAATCATCTCTGCCAGGAAACCTGTGGAGAACAGCTGCACGCCAATCACCATGGCCAAGAGGCAGAAATAGAACAATGGGCGGTCGGTCATGTGGTAAACATGAGCGAAGATGCGCGAACATGCCAGATACAAGGCGATGACAAAACCGGCAAGGAAAGTCACCGAACCCATAAGGCCGAAGAAATGCATCGGACGGTTGCTGAACTTCGAGATGAAGTTGATGGTCAGCAGGTCCAGATAGCCACGCACAACACGGCTCATGCCGAACTTGCTCGTGCCATACTTGCGCTTCTGATGGTGTACGATCTTCTCCCCTATGTTGCCGAAACCATTCATCTTGGCGATGACAGGGATGTAACGGTGCATCTCGCCATACACCTGAATGCTTTTCACCAAATCCAGGCGATAGGCCTTCAAGCCGCAGTTGAAGTCGTGCAGCTTGATGCCCGACATCCGGCGCGTCGTCCAATTGAAGAACTTCGACGGTATGTTT
>JAZQPN010000250.1:0-4962 GCA_045628585.1 Bacteroidales bacterium
GACATGAACATCCTGCACCTTATCGAGAAGAACAAGAAAGGCCTCGTCGTGGTCGTCAACAAATGGGACACCATCGAGAAAGACTCGAACACCCACTTGGCTTACGAACAAGCCATCTATGCACAAACTGCACCTTTCACCGACTTCCCTATCATCTTCACCTCGGCCATCAACAAGCAACGCATCTACAAGGTGCTCGAGACCGCACACAAGGTCTATGAAAACCGCGAGCGCCGCATTCCGGTGCGCGAGCTGAACGACAAGATGCTGGAAATCATCGGTTCCGTGCCGCCACCGAGCGCTTCGCGTGGCCGTTATGTGCGCATCAAATACATCACCCAACTGAAGAGCCTAACGCCTCAATTCATTTTCTTCTGCAACCTGCCTAAGGATGTGAAGGATTCCTACAAGCGTTTTCTGGAAAACAAGATTCGTGAGACCTGGGACTTCAACGGTGTGCCGATTCAATTGATTTTCAAGGAGAAGTAGTAGAGTGGAAAGTGATGAAGGGGAAAGTGGAAAGGACTTTGGTTATCAGTTATCAGTTATCAGTTATCGGTTATCGGTTATCAGTTATCGGTTATCAGTTTACAGTTTTTGGTTTACGGTTCTTCAAAAGTCTAATAGTCAAATAGTCCACAAGTCCAATTGTCTAATCTTTAAATTAAGTAAGTGTGCAAAATTAGTTTACATATTGAAAGCGAGGCATCGAGGTCACGGGAATGCGAGGCATCTCGAAATCCCGAAGCCTCGAAACCTCGAAATCCAAATTGAAGTTTAATTCTGAACAGTTACTTATTAAATCTTTAAATCAAAATAGCCAAAACCAATGGACATCAAGGAAGAAGACATCGTTAGAATGGACAAATGGCTGTGGGCGGCGCGGCTTTTCAAGACGCGCTCGCTGGCTGCCGATGCCATCAAAGGCGGTAAGGTGAAGATGAACGACACCGCCGTAAAGCCTTCGCGCGAGGTGAAAGTCGACGACATCATTCAGGTTCAGATTGAGCAACTGCATAAAGTGGTGCAGGTGAAAACCGTAGTGAAAAACCGAGTCTCACCGAAACAAGTTCCCGAAGTCTACACCGATTTGACGCCGAAAGAGGAATACGAGCGCATCGAATTCATGCACGCCTACAAAGCCGAATACCGCGACCGCGGTGCCGGCCGTCCGACAAAGAAAGAAAGGCGCATGATTGAGAAAATGAAAGACATTTGATTATTCGCCGTAATCGTCCTCACGAATCAGATAGCCTTGTTCGTCGTAAAATTTCCATTTGCCGCAATGTTCGCCTTCCTTGTAGAAGCCTTCCATATACAGTTGGCCTGTCTCGCGGTAAACGGTCGAAGCGCCCGTGCGCTTGCCGTCCTTGAAATAGCCTAGCACTTGCAGCCTGCCGTCAGGGAAATAGGCGCGCCATTCGCCATCCTCCACATCGTTCTTGATGCCGCCTTCCTTGTAAACCTGACCGCTTTCGTAATATTCGGTCTCTTTCACACAAACGCCATTCTTGTCGTAATAACGGACGATTTGAGGCCGACCATTTGGAAATGACGCTTCAACTTTCTCCGTCAGTTTTGTGCTGCAGCAGGAAAAAGACAAGAGGGCAACGAGGATAAAAAGTATTTTCTTCATAAGTTCGGATTCAAAGATTTAATGATTTAATATTTAAAGATTTATTCTTTTGGTTTTCGGTTTTCAGTTATCAGTTATCAGTAACTGAAAACTGTAAACCGAGAACTGAAAACCAACAACTTATTACCGATTAAAGCGCAAGGCTTCTCCCCTACTGTCTTCGTTGAAAACGCCGTTTTCGTAGACGAGATTGCCATTGACAAAAGTATGCGTCACTTTGCCCGGCAGAATTTCGCCATGATAAGGCGTCCAGCCGCACTTGTAAAGCACCGTGTCGTCGCTCACCAACTGGTTGGCTTCCAAGTCAAGCAGAATAAGGTCAGCGTAATAGCCTTCGCGGATAAAGCCTCTATGGTCAATCTGATAAATGATTGCAGGGTTATGGCACATCTTCTCGACAATTTGCTCTAAGCTCATCCAGCCCATGCTGCGCAAACGCAACATCAGCGGAAGCGAATGCTGGATGGACGGAAACCCTGATGGGCAGGTGAAATAATCATCAGTGAATTTCTCTTCCTTTGCATGAGGCGCATGATCGGTACCGATGGTGTCGATGGTGCCATCGCAAAGCGCTTCAAGCAAAGCGGCACGGTCGGCTTCGGACTTCACGGCAGGATTACATTTCATGCGGAAGCCTTTTTCCTGATAGTAATCGCTGTGCAGGCAGAGATAATGCGGACAGGTCTCAGCCGTGATTTTCTTTTCGGCCAGCGGAATTTCGTTTGTGAAAAGCGCCAGTTCATCAATGGTTGAGATGTGCATGATGTGCAGCCGCGCACCCGTCTTCTCGGCCATCTCGACAGCCCGCAGCGATGACTTGAAGCAAGCCTCAGCCGTGCGGATGAGCGGATGTATGGTGGCTTCCGACTTGGCGCCGCTTTCCTCAATCATCATCTTATAGAGTTCCATATTCTTGCGGATGATGGCTTCATCCTCGCAATGTGCCGCAATCAGGCAAGGCGACTCGCTGAAAATGCGTTCCAAAGCCGCTTCGTCATCAACGAGCATGTTGCCCGTGCTGGAGCCCATGAACACCTTGATGCCGCAAACACGGCTCGGGTCGGTCTTCACAACCTCGTCAATGTTGGTATTGTTGGCGCCGAGATAGAAAGAGAAGTTGGCCAAAGACTTTTCGGCAGCAAGGTCGAATTTCTGCTGCAAGAGTTCCTGTGTCAAGGTCTGCGGATTTGTGTTGGGCATATCCATGAAGGAGGTCACGCCGCCGGCAACGGCAGCACGGCTTTCGGTGAAGATGTCGCCTTTTTGCGTCAAACCCGGCTCACGGAAATGCACATGCTCATCGATGATGCCCGGCAAAAGGTATTTGCCTTCGGCATCGATTTCAAACGCTCCAACGACTTTTAGCAGTTCCCCGATAATCGGGTCCGACATTTCCTCATCTCGAATGATTTTGGCAATCTTTCCGTCGGAAACAAAAACACTTGCCACGAAGGATTCGCCCTCGTTGACAAGCGTTGCGTTTTTTATGATGTAATCCATATTTATTTCGCCTTAGGTTTGATCTGTCCCGTCATGCCGCGCCAACGCAGGTTGATGACACCGAAAATGGCTTCGCGGAAAATGCCTTTGCTCATCTTCGAAGTGCCCTCACGGCGGTCGGTGAAGATAATCGGCACTTCTTCGATGGTGAAACCGAGTTTCCAGGCCGTATATTTCATTTCAATTTGGAAGGCATAGCCCCAGAATTTCACTCTGTCGAAATCAATGGTTTCAAGCACCTTGCGTGTATAGCAGACGAATCCGGCAGTGGTGTCGCGCACTTTCATTCGGGTGACGAAACGCACGTATGCCGAAGCGTAATACGACATCAGCACACGGCCCATCGGCCAGTTGACCACATTGACGCCCGTCTTGTAGCGCGAGCCAACCGCGAGGTCAGCACCATTGGCGCAAGCATCGTGCAGACGCGACAAGTCGTCGGGATTGTGCGAGAAGTCGGCATCCATCTCAAAGACATACTGATAGTCGCGTTCCAAAGCCCATTTGAAACCCGTGATGTAAGCCGTTCCGAGACCCAGCTTGCCCGGGCGCTGAATCATGAAAAGCTTGTCAGAAAACTCATTCATAAGGCCTTTCACGATGTCGGCGGTGCCGTCAGGACTATTGTCGTCGATAATCAGGATATCGAAAGCCATCGGGAGATTGAACACATAACGGATGATTCTCTCGATGTTCTCCTTTTCCTTGTAGGTAGGGATGATTACTAAATTCTCTGCCATAGCTGATTTATTTGCTGTTTTCAATAGAAACTGCAAAGGTCATAAAAAATTGCTTACAATGGACGGATGTTGATGAAAAATATCTGACACACACGTTTGTTGAGACGCGATGAACCGTGTCTCTACCCTTTCACGACTTTCTGAACGCAACGGTTCCCGTTCTCATCGGTGATGCCCACAAAATAAATGCCTGCTGGGAGGTCACAAATGTCTATTTCGGTCTGCGTGCCATTGGCTTGCTGCATAACCACGCACTGGCCCAACATGTTAACGATTTCGATTTGTTTCAGATCCTTGCCCGTAATAGTGAGAGTTGCGTTAGCTGGATTGGGGAACAAGCAAGTCTTCTCTTCTGCGGCTACTTCATCAACGTCGTCCCAGCAGGTGCCATCGGTCCAAACGAGGGATTCTTCCTCAAAATAGCATTGCAAATACGAGAAACTGCTCGACATCAAATCGGGGTCGTAGCGAAGGTCAACGCCATACAAGCTGCCGATACCCTCAACCCACACTTCCGGTTCATTCCAACCATCGTTGAAGACATACTTGTTGCGCAACGAGCCGTCTTCCATTTCAACTTCTTCGATGGCAACCGCTTGTATATAATAGGGTTCATCGTAACCCACATCAAAGCTGTCGCCAACTTCAAGATTGAAATCGTAATACAGCTTCTCTTCCATGAAATATTGAAGCCCCGGATGCCACCATCTGACATAGACCTTTTTGTCTTCTTCGCGAATGGCTCCTCGCAGACCCGTATTATAATACTGGCCATCCATCACATAAGTCAATTTCCTGTACAGAACGCCATCCAGTTCGATTTCATCACCAAGGCGCAACACCTGATATTTGGCAGTGCCCCAAATAAATTCCACTTTCACATCCCATTGTTTTTCGCCCTTTACAGGTATCAAAGGATAATACGGCTTCGTTTCCGTAGCTTGCGCAGATAGGTTGTTCGCCACAAAGCCAAATGCAAACAATGCAAGCACAACAGACATCAATTTCGTTTTCATATCATTAGGTTGATTATTCCCGCAAAAATATGTATTTTTTCAAAACAAAGCATAAACCACTGTTTTTTTT
>JAZQPN010000251.1:0-3561 GCA_045628585.1 Bacteroidales bacterium
GATTGCCGAAGTCGAACCTGGCAATTGCGGTATGATGGAATATTTCGACGATTTGTCCGGTGAAAGTGACATCACATATTATTATAAAGTTACTGCCTATTACATTGAAGGCGATGAAACATGCGAATCGGAACCTGCAAAGGCTCTCGACAATCCTGATAACGATTATGTTTCGGTTATCATCACCAATGTCAACGAAAACGGCAACGCTGCACAGGTTTATCCCAACCCGACAAATGGTTTGCTCAACATCAATGCCAGCGGTCTGCAGCACATCACCATCACCAGCCTGCTGGGACAAATCGTTTACGACCAAAACGCTGATGCCGATTTCATTACAATCGACATGAACCAATATGGCAACGGCGTTTACATGATTCGCATCGAAACGGCAAACGGCACATCATTGAAAAAGGTGAATGTGATGAAATAAACCTAAACGTATTGTAGAGACGTTTCATGAAACGTCTCTACACGCGCCAGCAAATGAAAAGGCTGAGATTCTGCAGAACCTCGGCCTTTTGTTTTTCAGCCAACGAAACATTGCCAACGCCAATCAAATTGTGAGAATTTGCAGGATTTTATTGAAATAAATTGTGAGAATTTGCAGGATTTCATGGAAATAAATTATGAGAATTTGTAGTTTTTAACTCATAATTAAAATAAAATCAATACTTTTGCAACGTAAAATAATCAGTTATGGAAAGCATCGCATTCAAGCGCAAGATTTACGATAGAATGTTACAATGGAAAAGCGAAAGCAACGGCCAAACCGCTTTGCTGATAGAAGGCGTTCGGCGTGTCGGCAAATCAACTATCGCCGAGACATTTGCAAAGCAAGAGTACAAATCGTACATATTAGTTGATTTCAACGTTGCAAGTGCCGAAATCAAAGCTTTGTTCAACGACCTGATGGATTTAGACTACATTTTTCTCAAACTTCAGACGACTTTCCACACAATATTACATGAACGGAATTCCGTTATCGTTTTCGATGAAGTCCAAAAATGTCCGTTGGCACGTCAAGCCATAAAATACCTCGTTGCCGACGGGCGTTACGACTACATTGAGACAGGATCTCTCATCAGCATCAGAAAAAACATTCAGGACATTACCATTCCAAGCGAAGAGGAACGCATACAAATGCACCCGATGGATTATGAGGAATTCCGATGGGCCATCGGTGATGAAGCCTCTCCGAAATTGCTTCGCCAATTCTATGAAAGACAGATGCCTTTGGATGCCGCCTTCCGCACCACACAACGCAATCTGCGGCTTTACATGCTTGTCGGCGGAATGCCACAAGCCGTGAGCGAATACATTCACACGAACAACCTGAGTTTAGTCGACAAGAAAAAGCGTTCCATACTAAGCCTTTATTTTGACGATTTGGGCAAAGTCGACCCAACGGGGAAAGCATCCTTGTTATTCAAAGCCATTCCCTCACAATTGGCAGGAAATGCCTCCCGTTACCAAGTTTCAAGCGTACTAAAAGGAGACAGAACCGATACGGTAGCCGAAACCATAAGCGAAATGAAAGAATCAATGTGCATCAATCTGGCACAGCACACAACCGATCCAAATGTCGGTTTAGGCATGGCCGTCGACTTGAATTGCTATAAAATGTACCTATGTGATACAGGATTATTCATCACACTGTGCTTTTGGGACAAAGACTTCACGGAAAACACGATTTACAAGAAGTTACTTGAAGACAAATTGTCTGCCAACTTGGGTTATGTCTACGAAAATCTGGTCGCCCAAATGCTGGTGGCGGCAGGTAACAAATTATTCTATTACACTTGGCCGACCGAATCGGGAAAACACAACTACGAAATTGATTTTTTGCTTTCCCGCAGCAACAAGATATGCCCTATCGAAGTGAAATCATCGGGCTATAAGGCCCATGCATCACTCGACGCATTCAAGACAAAGTTTTCAGACAGGATTTTGCAAAGCTACCTGATTTACACCAAAGACCTAAGGAAAGACGATGACGTTTTGCTGCTGCCCGCATTCATGACCATGTTCCTTTGATTTTACGTATTGCAAAGACGTTTTGCAAAACGTCTCAACACGCACCAATCAAATTGTGAGATTTTGCAGGATTTCATAGAAATAAATTGTGAGAATTTGCAGTAAAATGGCGATATAAATTGTGAGAATTTGCAATTTTTAATTTCTAATCAAAATAAGGTCAACGATTTACATAAAAAAACGACTACCCGATGGTTCACCCCATTCAAGGTAGTCGTTTTTGTCAGGAGATTTTTGCCCCCGCCTTCGCGATGAGTTCGGCAGAAATGACAGCTTCGCCGCCATGGTGAGCCGTAAAAATCAAATCACCATTTCAAAATCTTCTTGAAATCGTAATCTTCTGGCGTTGGCAGATAATCCTTGGCCTGAATGTAATCGTTTGGCGAGATGTACTGCAGACCATCGTTGAAAATCAGTTCAGCCTTCGGGCCGTTCAGGTTGACGAGACGCGGCTTAATCTTGCCGTTTTCGTCTTCCACATCCTTCAGGTAAAGCGGCAGAATTTCGCCCTTCGGGTTAGTCGTCACCATGGCGCCGGTAACGCCTTGGTCGAAGAGTTTCTTCACACCGTAGCCCAGTAATGAGCAGTAAGTCAAATCGTAGCCGTTAGGTTCGACGCAGCGGATGCCGTAACCGATTTCGACCGGACGGCTCTTCACATTCAGACCTAACATCTTCAGATGCTGTTGCAGCAACACATTGAAAATATGAGCCTTACTGACATTACCCAATTCAGGATGGCCATGTTCGTCGTAAGTGAAAGCCACACCCGATTTCTCAATTTCATCATCGCTCATGAAGTGGAACACGCCTTCGCTGATGACCACAACACCGTAATTGACACCCAAAAGCTTGCGCTTCACAATGGAACTCACCACCAACTTGATGATGGCATCGAAAGTGACTTCCGTCTTGTTGAACATTTCAGGGATGACCACCATAGGGCAATGGCAGGCCGAAGTCATGCCGAATGCCAAGTGACCAGCCTCGCGGCCCATGGCCGAAACCACAAACCAGTTACCGCTGGTACGGGCATCTTCGTAGATGGTCTGCACCAAATGCACGGCGGCGTCCTTTGCGGAATAATAGCCGAAAGTAGGGCTGCCTTCAGGCAAAGGAAGGTCGTTGTCGATGGTCTTCGGGACGTGAATGTTCTGGATTTTCACATTGTTGCCTTCCAAAAACTTGGAAATGCGGTTAGCCGTCGAAGCCGTATCGTCGCCACCAATGGTGACCAACAGCTTCACATTGTTCTTCACGAAGAAATCCGTGTTGAATTCCTCGTTTTTCGGTTTGTAGCGGCTCATCTTCAGGGCCGAACCGCCTTGTTTCAGAATTGCGTCGGCATAAAGGAAATCCATGTCAACGACATCGGGATTTTCCCTAAAAAGGTTCTTGTAGCCTTCGTTGAGGCCAAGCACGCGGTAACCATCCTTCAGGAAGGTCTTTGCCACCGTGCTGACTACCGTATTGATACCAGGGGCCGGACCACCGCCAGCCAAGATAACTACTGATTCTTTCATG
>JAZQPN010000252.1:0-6568 GCA_045628585.1 Bacteroidales bacterium
ATTGTCAAGCAACTGAAAAGCAGCATTGAAAAGCAAAATATTGCCTTCCGATGTACCGACCAGCATTTCCAGTTTTCCGTCATCATTCAAATCGCCGAAAGTCGGAACCAAACCGCTTGTTTTCAAAGATTTCAAGTTTCCAAAATCATCATCAAAAAGCTGGAAAACAGGTTCATCCGTTGTTCCCACATTTCTAAAAAAAACGATTCGCGCCGAGCGATGCGTTTGCAACGAACCATAAATATAATAGGTGGAATCGATGTTGCCTATCGTGCCGACCAGAAAATCGGTCAAGCCATCGGCATCAACATCAGCAAAAACGGGAAAGGAACCCGTGCCAAAATCCAACATTTCACCTTGCAGGAACGATTTTGTATACAACTGGAAATCAGGATTTTCATTCGTTCCAAAATTCAAATAAAGCCATACGCTGTTTTGCCCTTCCGCCGACAAAGGATTAGGGTCGAAAGGCGAAACAATCATATCCTCCAAACCATCATTATTGACATCAATGAAAAACGGCATTGGCATAGAAAACAGATTTACAGGATGTTGCGATGGAAAGTGGTTTTCCTGGCTTGTCATCAAAGCCGCATCCATAGTGCCGCCATTCTGAAGGTAAATCAAACCCGGATAATCGACATCACCCAAGAGCACATCCAGAAGACCATCGCCATTCAAATCGCGCACCGCAACCGTCGCACCACGATGACGGAAAGGTCCTTCAATTACCGTTTTTCCGAAGAGGCAAGTGTCCAAATACATTCGGTTATCTTCCTCACTTTCAGCCACTCTTCCCCAACAGTAATCGTTGCGTTCAAAGACCAAAGAATCGCGAGTGCCGTATTTTTCCACAGAAAGATTCTGGTGTTTTTCGACGAAAGTGCCCAAAACGCCAAAGGTGAGGATGTCCAAATCGCCATCGCCATCCACATCGACAATGGCTGGATAATCGGCGTATGTAGCCATAATGTTTACCTCGCCCGCACCTTGCAGAGAAGTCAAATAGGGCGATTTAACCAACTCAAAGGCCAACGAGTCGGTGGAGATATTCCTATAAACCTTAATCCCCGCCCAACCCTTGGAATAGGTGAAAATATCGTTGCGACCATCGCCATCATAATCTGCCAGAATCATCCAGTCATCGATTTTAGGAAAAGCCTTAGCATACTGATTGTCAAATTCATAACGGATTTCACCAATTTCACCACGATTTACAAAACACGACAAGCGGTTGCCTTGGCGGTCGAAAACCACCAAGTCGTTTTTGCCATCAAAATCAAGGTCGATGGAGCCGAACTGACAGGCATTCAAACCACCAACCCATGGAAACTGCAACGTTTTTCCGTCATCAACGCGCACCTGCTGTCCCAATACCACCAGAGGCAAAAAGACAAAAATAAAGAACGCTATTTTGAAAAAGGATTTCATTCCTTACCTTCGTCCGTGTTTTCCTGTGCTTCTTCTGCTTCTTTTGCAGCCTTACGCGCTGCTCTTTTGGCTTCGCGTTTTTCTTTCTTCGACATTTTCGGTTCGCCGGCTTCCTGCGTTTCATCGGTGGCCTTAATCATTTCTGGTTCAGGCGTTTCCTCCTTGACATACTTTGAATCGAGGCACAAGCGGAAACCACCGAATGAATTGCCCGAATCGGGCATACGTTTGCCGCGCCAAGTCACGCGACAGGTCGTCTTCGGCAACTGC
The DNA here is from genome assembly GCA_045628585.1 of Bacteroidales bacterium. Taxonomy (GTDB): domain Bacteria; phylum Bacteroidota; class Bacteroidia; order Bacteroidales; family F082; genus Limimorpha. Next base: position 1,702 of record JAZQPN010000252.1, read on the forward strand.
CAGGCACCGCCTCGGATGCAATACATCTGTCCATCGCGACCCAAACTGGCATTGCGTTTGGCATCATAAAAACGATAGGGCGAATCGCACCATTCCCACACATTGCCCGACATATCGTAAATGCCTAATTCATTGGGGCTTCGTTTGCCAACTTTCTTCGTCTTGCGGGCGTTTTCAGTAAACCAAGCCACACGCTCAGCTTCCTTGCTGCCACTATAAATATAATTGCGCGAATTTTTGCCGCCACGCGCGGCATACTCCCACTCCGCTTCGGTCGGAAGACGGAAATTCATGCCCGTCAGACTGTCCAAAATCTTCAGAAACTCCTGAATATCGTAATATGACACGTTTTCCACAGGACGTTTCGGACATTTTTTCTTACTCGGATTATCGCCCATCACAGTCTTCCAAAGTTTTTGCGTCACCTCGGTCTGGCCGATATAAAAGTCATCTTTAATGACAACATTATGCACCGGCAATTCATCACTTTGCGAGAGTCTGTCGTAATTGAAATCGGCAGTATCAAGATGTTGCGCACCCATCCAGAAATCACCTTTTTCGACCCTTACCATCTTGAACGACACGCCATTAACGCGATAGACCGATGGAGCCGGCAAAGTATCCTGCTGGGCAAAAAGCAAACTTGAAAACATAATGGCCGCAGCCAAAATCACAAATCGTTTCATATCAAAGTCATTTTGAAAGGACAAAAATACTGATTTTTCGGTTGAGAGATGAAACTACTTTCCTATCTTTGCGCAAAATTCGGAATTATGTCAAGAATACTCATCATAGACGACCAAGACGCCATCCGCCGCGTGCTGCGCGACATTCTCGAAAACGAGAAATACCAAGTCGACGATGTGGCCAACGGCATGGACGCCCTGCAACTTGTGAAAGATCAGGAATACGACGCCATTTTTTGCGACATCAAGATGCCTGAAATGGACGGCATCGAGGTCTTGGAAGCCGTCAAGCAGCTATGCGACACGCCTGTCATCATGATTTCGGGACACGGAACCATCGACACGGCTGTTGATGCCATTAAAAAAGGTGCGTTCGATTTCATCCAGAAACCGCCCGATTTGAACCGTCTGCTCATTACCTTGCGCAATGCCTTAGACAAGCAGAACCTCAGCACCGAGAACAAGGCTTTGAAACGAGCCGTGAAACGGCAGAACGAGATGGTCGGCAAATCAGCCGCCATGATGGATGTGAAAGACATGATTGAAAAAGTGGCGCCCACCAACGCCCGCGTTCTTATCACAGGCGAAAACGGTACGGGCAAGGAACTCGTTGCGCGTCAACTGCACGAACTAAGCAGCCGTAATTACGGGCCTTTCATCGAGGTGAACTGCGCCGCCATTCCTTCAGAACTGATTGAAAGCCAGCTGTTCGGTCACGAAAAAGGTTCCTTCACTTCCGCCATCAAGACCCGCAAAGGCGATTTTGAACTCGCCGACGGCGGCACCTTATTCTTGGACGAAATCGGCGACATGAGCCTTGCCGCCCAAGCCAAGGTGCTGCGTGCCTTGCAGGAAAACAAGATTACGCGTGTCGGCGGCGAAAAGGAAATCCCCGTCAACGTGCGCATTCTGGCCGCCACCAACAAGAACCTCAAGGAGGAAATCGAAAAGGGCAACTTCCGCGAAGACCTCTATCACCGCCTGAGCGTCATCGTCATCAACGTGCCGCCTTTACGCGAAAGAAAAGACGACATCCCGCTGTTGGTCAACAACTTCGTGGAAATCAACTCCCAAAACATGGGCAAGGCCACGCCGACATTCACCGAAGATGCATTGGAGGAACTGAAGAAATTCAAATGGACGGGCAACATCCGCGAACTGCACAACATCGTTGAACGCTTAGTGATTCTCGGTGGCAACGAAATCACGAAAAATGATGTTTTGCGGTATGCTAATCCGCTGAATCAGTAGTTTTTAGACACTGATATTTCATAAATCTGACGCAAATCTTTGAGATTTTGCTTGCATTGTTTTTGCCAAAATTAACTTTAAAGTGAAAAAATATTCATTTATAAGTTAAGTTTTTAAAATAATGTCGTATTTTTGTGGGCGATTAAAATGATACGGCATGAACAAAACTGTCTCAGTCAAGACCATAGAACAAAACGACAATGTCAGCCTTTATTCCATTTGTTTCGATGGAAACAAATTGAGCGAATACGAAAAGTTCCTGACTAAATTCAAAGACAACGCCAAACTAAACCGTGATTTTCAAACCATTATACTTGCCATGGCGAAAATCATTGAGCATGATGCTTTGGAGCGTTTTTTCCGCAACGAAGGTAAAATCAACGATAATCTTTGCGCCCTATCCATTGATTCAAGAAAACTTCGATTGTATTGTCTGCGCATTTCCAACCAAATATTGATTGTCGGGAACGGAGGAGAAAAAACGACAAGAACTTACCAAGAAGACGAGCAGTTGAGTGGCTATGTGATGGATCTTCAAAAATTCGACGAACTATTGCGTCAAGCCCAATTGTCAGGCGAAATCAGTATTGAAAACAACGTTATTACAGGTATCGACACCGCAACATTTGAATTATGATACAGAATCCTTTATTTCGCGAATGTCTCGAAGCGATTCCCGAAGATCGCAAGGCCGAATTTGAATTATCATTTGCCATTGCCACACGCATTGATGAGTTACTGAAACGCAAAGGAATGACCCAACGCGAGTTAGCTCAAAAACTTGGCAAAAAAGAATCAGAAGTCAGCAAGTGGCTCACGGGCAGACACAACTTTACGACAAACACCCTTGCTCGCATTTCAATTGCCTTGGATGCACCCATCATCAATGTGGCATCATCCTATTACGGATTAAACGGACAATCATGTAGCCAAGTGGCTGAATCGAAAGCCAATTATCAATAATCGCAGCAAAAACCGTCCCATATAGAAAAAAAGTATTACTTTTGCAGCCTGTTCTTTGAGAAAGACATTTCATCAAAGCGGCAAACATTGGGGGTGACCGGTTTTGACAGCAAGATGAATTGTCATGTAAGCATGCCGAGCCTCGCAGTGACGCTCGTTAATCTTGACTGCAAAAAATTAATTGGCGAAAATAACTACGCTTTCGCTGCCTAACCGAAGCACAGTAAGTTAAGGCTTAATCCGCTCACAAGGTGGGTGGACGAAACATCTCGCAGATGGACCCTCCTGATTCCGGTCTGAGTCCGAGGTGCTAAGCAATTTCAGGATAGTCCCGTCGGCGCTTCGACGCCGGGGCGAAATTCAGAAGATAAGGTTGCGTTTAGGGCGTCTTCCCCCTTGCACAGCACGAAAACCAACGGCGGAATAAGCATGTAGAAAGCATGGGGGTTCCTTGTTTGGACGAGGGTTCGACTCCCTCCATCTCCACAAAATTCACAAATATAACTCGCTGACAGCGAGTTTTATTTTTTTCAAAATTTAAAATATCCTTTTTAGAGCACAAAATATAGTTTTCGACAAAGTGAAATCTTTTTCCTTTATCCGACCGATATTGCACAACAAACTTATTGCTCCAGCTTTCATAGTGGATGTAATTTTCAATATTTTTAATGTCAACGATGGCAAAAAAACGAAAAACATTCTTCAAACACATTTTCCAAATACGAAATACGTTCAGTCGCATATTAATCATCCGACATTTTTCCTTACCTTTGCCAATCCATGGAGCACAACATTCCTCCATCACATTTCAAAATGAAAAAAGCACTCATCGCACTCATATTGATGGTTTTATGCGCCACAAGCCTCAGCGCACAGGGACTCACCCAACGTTATCAGCGATTGCTCACCGACCCACAGGGCTATGTAGTCTATCGCACAGCCTCACCCATCACCATCGACGGCATTGCCGATGAAACCGCATGGCAGGACGCTCCCGTCGTCGACAATTTCCGCGACATCAGCGGAGAAGGCTTCCCTCTCCCGCTCTACCACACTTCCGCCCGTATGCTTTGGGATGACGACTGCCTTTACATCGCAGCAGAACTGGAAGAACCAAACGTATGGGCCTATATCACCCAGCACGATGAAGTCATTTACCAGGAACCTGATTTTGAAGTCTTTATCGACCCCGACAATGACGGACAGACCTATTTTGAGATGGAGTTCAACGCCATCGGCACCCTTTTCGACCTCTTCCTTTCCACGCCTTACTGCACATCATCGGGCACTTTCATCAGCGTTGCCTGGGATGCGCCTGGCATTCAGATTGCCACCCACATCAACGGCACCATCAACGATGACTCCGACACCGACCAAGGATGGAGCGTGGAACTGGCCATTCCGAAAAAGGCTCTCGCCAACAATTTCGACAACCCGCTGAAGGCCGGCAGTTACTGGCGACTCGGATTCTCGCGCGTGGAGTGGCAGACACAAACCGTCGACGGCAGAATTGGACGCAAGCAAAACGAAAAGGGATCCTATCTGCCTGAATATAACTGGACATGGCCCGCAACCAGACAAATCAACATGCACATGCCCGAACGCTGGAACTACATTTTCTTCTCCGACAAGCCGGCCGGCACCGAAACCTTCCGCTTTCCCGCTGACCATAACATCGAAAAACTGCTCTGGACCACTTATTACGCCCAACACGACCATTACAACGCCACCGAAACTTATTTCCAGAAACTCAAACAATTGGGATTGAGCAAAGAAGACCTCTCTCTCCTACCCGACGGCGCCGAAATTTCGATGGAAGCCACCAAACGGAAATTCGAAGTCACCGTCACCAAACCCGATGGCAGCACCATCAGTGTGGACGAGAGCCACTGCATCAGAAGAAGACCTAGTCCTGTTAGAGTCTATGGCTGGAGTTCGTGGGATCAGGAGCACGTCAGCGAAGACAG